>JBBRGL010000023.1:0-15540 GCA_038240675.1 Peptostreptococcales bacterium | reverse complement strand
ACCTCTTCTGGAGAGGGTTCATAGTTTGTGACTTCATCCATCTCATCCATTTCCACATCTTCTTCCGAACCCGTGATCGCTACTGGCAAAAGTTTAAGAACAGTCGCTTCCTGTGCCATGGTGCTAATCATTTTCGTGTACACCAGTTTAATGTCGTCAACCTGTGCGTTCGCGAAAAGTTTGAGGGCGGTTTTGGCTATGCGTTGAGCATTTGCATATGTGGGTTTTTCAGAAATCTGAACGTATTCTTCTACACGCTTAAAATCATTTTTTTGGAAAAAATCTTTTGCTTTTTTGCCAACGGTGATGAGAACCGACTGTTCACGGCTTTTCATATCTCTAAAAGCCGCTTGTAGCGCATTGATATTATAGCCACCACAAAGGCCTCGATCGGCAGAGATGACGATATAAAGCGTCTTATGCACAACTCTCTCTTCCAAATATTCATGACGAAGGCCCTGATTGCCTTTCAAAATACTTTGAATGGACTCAAGCACTGTTGCAAAATAGGGCTTGGACCTCTCAAATCTATCTTTGGCTTTTTTCAATTTTGCTGTTGAGACGAGTTCCATTGCCTTGGTTATTTGCATGGTACTGTTGACGCTTTTTATTTTGCGTTTGATGTCGCGGGTACCCATTCCAGCCATGTTAATGCCTCCTCAGCTCTAGCCGATATCCACGCGATTCTTGTCTCTTTGGTGGAATATCTCTTTGAATTCTTCGATAACCGTTTTCAACAACACTTCATTGTCATCAGAAATTTTGCCTTCTGCCTTGATGGCGTTTCCGATAGACGGATGACGTGTGTCCACGTAATCAAGAAACTCATATTCAAAACGTGTAATAGAATCTACAGGGACGTCCATGAGAAATTTATTCGTCGCTGCATAGATAATCATGACTTGATGCTCAACTCGCAAGGGCGAGTATTGCTTTTGCTTTAAAATTTCCATGAGTCGTCTGCCGTGAGCAAGGGCATTTTGTGTCTCTTTATCAAGATCCGATCCAAACTGTGCAAAAGCAGCGAGTTCTCTATACTGAGCAAGTTCGAGACGAATTTTACTGGCGACTTGTTTCATGCCTTTGATTTGAGCATTTCCACCGACGCGTGATACCGAAATACCGGCGTTTACTGCAGGTCTTTGTCCAGAGAAAAAGAGCTCGGATTCAAGGAAGATCTGACCATCAGTGATAGAAATAACGTTTGTAGGAATGTACGCCGAAACGTCTCCAGCTTGCGTCTCGATAATAGGAAGTGCCGTAATAGAACCCCCACCCAACTTGTCGCTAAGCTTTGCAGCACGCTCAAGAAGTCTCGAGTGCAAGTAGAATACATCTCCAGGGTATGCCTCACGCCCTGGCGGTCTTCTGAGAAGAAGGGACATGGCGCGGTATGAAACTGCATGCTTTGACAAGTCATCGTAGATAATAAGCACGTGCTTGCCTTCATACATGAATTCTTCTGCAATTGCTACCCCAGCATAGGGCGCGAGGAACTGCAGCGGCGCTGGCTCTGATGCAGTGGCTGAAACAATAATGGAATATTTCATTGCGCCGTGGCTTTCAAGAACTTTTACGATTTGTGCAACAGTGGATTTCTTTTGTCCAATGGCAACGTAGATACAAATAACGTCTTCTGTTTTTTGGTTGAGGATTGTATCGATTGCGATGGCTGTTTTGCCCGTCTGTCTATCGCCGATGATCAGTTCGCGCTGTCCTCTACCAATTGGAATCATGGAGTCAATAGCTTTGATCCCCGTTTGAAGGGGTTGATTGACAGATTTTCGATCGATAACGCTCGGTGCTTGCGCTTCTACAGGTCTAAATTTATCGGTGTGAATGGCGCCTTTGCCATCTATAGGTTGACCAAGCGAGTTGACGACGCGTCCTATCATGGCGTCGCCTACTGGAACTTCGACAATTCTCTTGGTTCTTTTGACGATGTCGCCTTCTCTTATACCTGTGTCAAGTCCGAGTAAAACCACACCGACACTGTCCTCTTCAAGGTTGAGAGCCATTCCATAAACTTCACCAGGAAACTCCAAAAGTTCGCCTGCCATACACTTTTCAAGTCCATGTACGCGGGCAATCCCATCTCCTACTTGAATAATGGTTCCGACATCTTCAACCTGGAGCTTATGCTCATATCGTTTAATCTGCTCTTTGATTACAGAGCTGATTTCTTCAGGTCTCAGCTTCATATTAATCTCCTATTTTATATGACTATTTGTGTCAAGCTGTCTTTCATTTCGCTGATTTTGAGCTTCAACGAACCATCCATCACTTGATCGCCAATTTTGACCATAACACCACCAATGAGAAGCGGATCAATGACGCTATTTATAAAAATTTTCTTGCCAGTCATCAGTTGCAACTTATCAATCAGGTTTTTCTCTTGAAGCTCCGTCAGAGGAACTACAGACTTGACAAAAGCTGTACTTTCTTTCTTATGGTGCTCTAAGAATTCAACATAGGCTGCAAAAATTCTTTCCGCATACTCCGTGCGTGATTTGTCGATCAATATGTTTAACAAATTCATCAACTCCGCAGAGATACTTGTTGAAAAAATGCTCTTTACGATGTCCTTTTTCTCCGTATTTTGGATCTGTGGACTTTTGTAGAGATTTAAAAGTTCAGGGAAAGCTGCAAACTGTTCCACGACATAACCAAATTCTTCTTTGAGTGCATCAAGCTTGTCCATTTCGAGCCCTACTTCAAAAAGAGCTTCTGCATAAGCTTTTGAAACTAACTCTGCCATTTTGAATCACCCACTTTTTCAATGAATTCATTAATGAGATTTTCATGACCAGCGCCGTCTATGCTTTTGCCGACGATTTGCGCCGCTGCAAGCATGGCGATGGCTGAAATCTCATTTTTAAGTTCATTAAGGGCTCTTGATTTTTCGATTTCGATCTCTTTATTGGCAGTTTCTTTTAAGACGTGAATCTCTTTTTCTGCCATAAGGTGAAGCACACGGGCTCTCTCATCAGCTTTTTGTTTCGCTTCCTTCATGATACGAAGCTCTTCTTCATGTATTTTGTTGATTTTTTCTTTATATTCCAGTTTCAGTTGCTCAGCATCAGCGACACGCTTGTCCGCATCTGAAATTGCCTTTGCTATACCTGCTGCACGTTTTTCCAAAAAAGCTGTCATCGGCTTGAAAAGCACAAAAGACAAACCTATAAAAAGAACTAACGTGTTGAAAATCTGTAAAAAAAACGTTGGGCCAAGTTCAACTAAACCAAATTTTGCCGCTAAAAACATTTTGCTCCCTCCTTTTAAGTTTAGGAAAAATTAGATATCCCTATTACCCTAAAAGTTTCACCAAAGGATTGGCAAACAATAGGATCAATGCGACGATAAGACCGTAAATACCTGTAGTCTCAGCTACAGCTGCACCAAGAAGCATTGTTCTAACGATATCGCCTTGAGCTTCTGGTTGACGTCCTACACTCTCTGCACCTTTACCTGCTGCATATCCCTGTCCAATACCAGGTCCTATACCTGCGATCATTGCCAAACCTGCTCCAATTGCTGAACATGCTAATACGAGTGCTTTTCCTGTAATGGGTTCCATATTCTTCTTCCTCCTAAATTGGCTCAAACCTTTAGTGACTATTTGCACTAAGTCGTTTGTGCGGTTTTGATTGCGTGTCCTTCACCACTAGCGAAGGTTCACCTGTTGATGTCTTAGATCAGTTTGATCAATGGATTTGCAAACAATAAAACCAATGAAATAATGAGGGCATAAATACCCGTGGTCTGAGCGACCGCTTGTCCTAAAAACATCACACGAATAATCGCAGATTGATATTTTGGTCTCTTCCCTACAGCTTCCGTGCCCTTGCCTGCAGCATAACCCTGACCAATACCAGGACCTATACCCGCAATCATCGATAAACCTGCACCGATAGCCGCTCCAACCAAAATGAGGACCGGCCCTGGAGCATCTACAAGTGGATTACCAAAGAGCATAATGAGTGCCACCACTAGGGCCAAAATACCTGATGTTTCTGCAACAGCCGCTCCTAAGAGCATAACCATCGTAATCTGTTTAACATTCTTTGGATTCCGTCCTACCGCTTCAGCGCCTTTGCCTGCAGCATATCCTTGACCAACACCCGGACCAATGCCGGCGATCATAGCTAGACCTGCTCCAATGCACGAGGCTCCGATAATCAAGGCTTTTCGATCAAAAGTCATGAGCCATGTTAGGAAATCAACTATAAAATTCGAATTTTCCATTCTTCACCTCTTTGCTAATCAATTGCCATTGAAATAAATACCATACTAAGCATACAAAATATAAAAGACTGTAATATACCGGCAAATAAATCAAAATAAATGTGCAGTACCGCAGGGATTGGGATAAATGCAAACCAACCCAGAGATCCATAAAGCAAACTCATAATAATCATTCCACCGACAATGTTGCCAAAGAGACGAAATCCCAGTGAAATTGGCGTTGCTAACTCACCGATGATGTTGAGCGGAAGCATTAGTGGAAAAGGCTCTAAAAATCCTTTGAAATAACCGAGACCCTTACTGCGTATACCAAAGCCGTGTATTGACAAAAACGTCATGATGGCAAGGCCAACAGTTGTATTTACATCTGCTGTTGGCGGTCTAAGTCCCAACAGGCCGGCTAAGTTTGAGCAAGCTATAAAGATTAAAAGCGTGCCGATGTAAGGGGCAAAGTTTTTATTCTTTTCACCCATTGTCTGCTTCACCAGTGTATTAATGGTGTCCACCAGTACTTCAAGGCCGTTTTGCAGCTTTCCGGGAATTGTTTCCAATTTTCGCATTGCAAAAAAGAAGAAAGTCAATAGTACAGCCATAATCAGCCAAGTCACCAGTACAGTTTCAGAGATTTGATATCCAGCTATTTCATAAATATCGGGTCCAAATCCGTCGCTACCCATAATTCTATTCCTCCTTTCTCAAAAATTTTAATTATTCACGTTTAAAAGCCAAAAATGAGTTCCTGAAAATTTCTTACCACAAATAGAACCTGTCGAATCATTTGCTATTATGTGGCTCTGAAAAATCATTTTACCCTTTGGTGCATTCCTTTATTCTTAGTCAAATGAGTCGCGTATAAAACTCCTTTGATAATAAGCAGTCCAAAAATCGTTCCGAATGGGTTGATTTTAGGGGATAAGAAGGATACCAGCAGTACACCTGCTGTCAGTGCATACCTGAATAAATATTTGACGACAGCAAACTGTTGCGCTTTGTGACTCGGCATAAAAACCGCGCGCTTGAAGGTCAGGGCCATTTCAAAAAAATTGAGGAGTGCTACTAAAGCACCAAATGTCAACCCCACTACGAGTGGGCTTGCTGGCCTTGCGAACAAAAGTGTCAAAACCAAAAGAACACCATAGACTATGACGACTTGTAGCAAAAGTCCCTTGTTTTCTTTGATGACGAGTTTGAGCATTACCGTTTCCTTCCTTTGTCGCTTCTCTTCACTGCAAATTTATAGAGATTATAAAATGAGGAAATCGCTCCAACTGCAATTAAACTGAGCAAGAACAATGGACTCGTATTAAATTTTTCGTCGAGATAATTGCCTAACCATAACCCGCCAATAATAGGCACAACCATCATGATGCCTATTTGAGAGATGAGGGTAAGATTCTCATACATTTTTAAATCGGGTTTAGACATAGATCGTCCTTTAAATCATATTTTTTAAAGATTTACTAATGATGAGTTGTGCACCCGTGGCAGCTTGAACAGCCTCAACTGAAAACTCCGGATGGATTTCCATCAGTTCCAAACCTTCTGGCGTGACACGCATAACACCCATTTCTGTGATAATCAAGTTGACTTGACCTTTTGCAGTCAGTGGCAATGTACAGTCTTCGAGTATTTTAATCTCACCGCCTGCTGTATGCTCCATGGCCACAATGACTTTTTTAGCGCCAGTCACTAAATCCATGGCGCCGCCCATTCCAGGTACTTTTTTGCCAGGAATCATCCAGTTGGCCAAGTTGCCTTTTGCATCGACTTGAAGCGCTCCTAAAACTGTGCAGTCCAAATGTCCACCGCGAATAATGGCAAAAGACGTCGCCGAGTCAAAGAAGGCCGCACCTGGCAAAATTGTCACTGGCTGACCACCTGCGTTGACCAAATTTTTAACTTCTTGACCCTTTTCAGGCTGAGGCCCCATACCGATAAATCCATTTTCAGATTGAAAGACGATATCAACATCAGGGTTTACATAATTTGCGACAAGGGTCGGCAACCCAATGCCTAAATTCACAAGATTTCCCGCTTCAAACTCCATGGCTACCCGTCTTGCAATCACTTCTCTGATCATTTGCTTATCCATTGTTTTGACCCCCTTGCACGATATAGTTCACGAAGATGCCAGGAGTATGCACATAATCCGGTTCAAGTGTCCCCGTCTCGACAATTTCATCCGCTTCGACAATGACAATGCGCGCCGCTGTCGCCATAAGGGGATTAAAATTTCTTGCTGCCTTATCGTAGACTATATTACCCTTTTTATCAACTTTGAAACCTCTAATAAGCGCTACATCCGCTTTAAGGGGTTTTTCAACCAAAAAAGTTTTGCCGTCGATGACGATTTTTTCTTTGCCTTCTTCAACGACTGTTCCTAGCCCCGTCGGCGTCAATACGCCTCCAAGACCTGCACCACCTGCCCGTACTTGTTCAGCCAAGGTTCCTTGAGGTGTGAGTATGACCTCAATCTCCCCTGTGTGCATCAATCGTCCTGTTTCAGGGTTTGTCCCTATGTGGGATGTGTATACCTTCTTGACCATGCCGTTGATGATGAGTTTCCCAATGTTTAGATCCGGAAAACTTGTGTCATTGCAGATAATAGTCAACTGATTCACTTTTTTTGCAATAAGGGCATCGATCAGATCATCTGGAGCACCAACGCCTAAAAAACCACCTAACATAATTGTCATGCCACTTTCAACGTGCTCTACCGCTTCTTTAATTGTTCGAATTTTGTCCACACCTTTACCTCCGGTGAAATTGATTTCCTTGATTCCTTACACCTATCTATTAGAATAGCACTTTCATCAAAAAACCTCAATGCTTCGATTTGAAGAACAGCTCCTGACAAAGGCGTATAGTGTCTTTTTATATCTATAAATTTCAACCGACAATTTAAAGTTTACGATTTCTTAATATATTGTAATCTATTTTAGCAAAAATTAAAATAATTATTTCACAAAGTGCCCTTTATTGTGGTCAATAAGCGATAATATCCTCTTGCAACGCAAGGGATTATGTCTTCTGACATAGCAGATTGATTAGGGTGTCAAAAGTCAGTAGTTGATCTTGTTCATACCGCGTATAGTTCCGGAATGTTCAACTGGAACTATATGCAGTATGAATATTTGAGAAACTTGCTTTTGACACTCAAATCAAGATTTCAGTATCGACTTTCGGTTTTAAGCAATCAGGATCATATATTAAATGCAACACTCAAATCATGAGCATAAAGTGACCTAAACTGGTCTCGACCCCAAAACAATCTATCCCATACAACCGTCCCGCGCGAAGCGCCGAACAACCCTTTCGATTCACTCTGCTATTCTAAAGATACAGTGTTTCAGGACATTTTCCATTTCACATCACAGATTTATTTCACAAAGTGCCCTTTATATATTTGGCCAGAGTTTAAAAAAGGGGTTGTATCAAAAGTGAAACCTTTTGATACAACCCCTTTTTACACATCTATAATTTTTCTTTTAGTATAGCGAGTATGCGCTGTGATGCTGTTCCGTCTCCATAAGGATTCACCGCTGTGGCCATTTTTGCATAGGCCTCAGGAGAATTGAGGAGCTCATGAGCTGCACTGAATATAGCCTCTTCTTCCGTGCCTACAACTTTGACTGTGCCTGCTACTACCGCTTCTGGACGCTCGGTCTCTGAGCGCATGACGAGGACTGGAATGCCTAGGGCTGGCGCTTCCTCTTGTATACCTCCAGAATCTGTCAAAATAATTTTGGCTTTGGATTCAAGCAGAGCAAAAGGTTTGTAGTCTAAAGGTTCAATCAAAAAGATCTTCTCATTTTCTTTCAAAATCAAATCGGCCAGTTCACGGACAGCCGGATTTTTGTGGATAGGAAAGATAATCCTTACCTGAGGGTTCTCAGCAGTGATCCGATTTAGCGCTTTAAAAATATTGACCATAGGCTGCCCTAAGTTCTCTCTTCTATGGGCAGTCACAACAAGGGTGTCATACGCCTCAAAATCAAAGCTGTCCAAAAAGGCGTCTTCAAAAGTTTCTTTTTTATCGATAGTCATGAGGAGCGCATCAATGACCGTGTTTCCTGTGATATAGATATTCTCAGGGGCAATATTCTCACGGACAAGATTATCATAATTGGACTGCGTCGGTGCAAAATGAAAATCAGCAATGCGGCCTGTCAAAGACCTATTCATCTCTTCCGGATAGGGAGAAAGCTTGTTGTGACTTCTCAGTCCTGCTTCCACGTGTCCAACTTTAATTTGTTGATAAAAAGCCGAAAGCGCTGCAGCAAAAGTCGTTGTTGTGTCGCCATGGACAAGCACAATGTCCGGCTTAACTTCATCTAATAGTGCGCCCATTCCTACGAGAATCCGACTCGTGATTTCAGCAATGGTTTGTTTGTGTTTCATAATATCCATATCATACTGGGGGACTATATCGAATACTTCCAATACTTGATCCAGCATTTGTCTGTGTTGTGCTGTGACAAGAACTATACTTTCAAAATAATCATCAGCCTCTAAGGCTTTTACAATTGGGGCCATTTTTATCGCTTCTGGCCGCGTTCCAAATACAGACAATACACGTTTTTTCACTTGGTCTCCTCCGATTTTTCAACCTGGTTTAATAAATCATTATTTTCTTTTTTCTTTTTTACCATGCTGGATCTTATGGGGACAACAATCAAAACGCAAGTAATGGCAAAGAGAACTGCTGCAGTTTTAGGATTGCCGTTCATGAGCATGACAACAGTAAGGCCTAAGAAAGTATTCATAAGGTACAGCGAGAAAACAGCGCGTTTTTGCCCAAGGCCAATGTGGAGTAACCTGTGATGCAAATGCTCTTTGTCTGGCGCCATAATAGGTTTTCGATTGATAATCCGTCTAAATATTGCAAAGGCAGTATCAAAAATAGGAAGTCCCAAAGCGAGTATTGGTGCCACAAATGTGATTGCAGTAGCGACTTTCAAGGTGCCACTTATGGAAATAGCACCGAGCATAAATCCGAGAAATAAAGAGCCTGTATCCCCCATAAATATTTTGGCAGGGTTAAAATTATAGGGCAGAAAGCCCATACAAGCGCCCGCTAAAATAAGCGTCAGCACAGTAGTGTCCAATCGATTGTTGATAAAAGCCACATAGGCAAGAGTCAGAGCCGCTATAGTAGCCACCCCGCCAGCTAGTCCATCAAGACCATCGATTAAATTCACAGTATTGGTTATGCCCACTATCCAAATAACAGAAATCACATAACTGATAGTTGCATCCAAAGCAATTGTACTTTGCCCCATAAAGAAATTTGTCAGGCCTTCAATCCTTATACCAGATTGAACCAACAACAAAGCAGCCAAAATCTGAACGCCAAGTTTTGCTTTGGCCGATATTGGCTTGATATCATCCACGAAACCCATAAAAACAATCAAAAGTGAGCCCACTACAATTGCCATGAGTTTCGTGCTCGGCAATTTGGTAAAGAGCAACATAGTAATCATGGTCGATATATAAATAGCCAATCCGCCAAGTCTAGGGATCGGCTCTTTATGCACACGCCGATCATCTTTTGGTACATCGATTGCACCAACGTGATAGGCTGTTTTAATGACTATGGGTGTAAACAAAAAACTGAGTATAAAAGCCAAACCCATAGGTAGCAAAAGTCCCACTAACATAGTATCCTCCAAAATGTAAGTCCATGCTCATTGTAATTGGGAAAGGTATAAATATCAAGCGAGATTTTCGGGAGCGCCAGCGCCAATAATGATGCGGTATTCAGTATCCACTTATGCCTCCTAATGAATCATCCTCCTCAACCCACATTTCAACCACTTGAGAAACAAACTCACTGTGGGTCTGACGGATCACAATACGTTCGATGCCAGCGTTGATAATAAGTCGCTTACACATTGCACAAGAATTGGCATCAATGATCAATTGGTCTGTCTCCACATCTTTACCCACTAAATACAAAGTGGCACCTAACATTTCTTGATAGGAAGAAGAGATGATTGCATTGGCCTCAGCATGTACACTTCGGCAAAGTTCATAGCGTTCACCTCTTGGAACCCCTAGTGTCGAACGCCTACAGCTTTTTAAATCAATGCAGTTTTGTCTGCCACGAGGCGCTCCCGTGTAGCCAGTGGCAATGATAGAGTCATTTTTGACGATAAGCGCACCGTAATTTCTTCTTAAACAAGTACCTCTTTGAAGGACACTTTCTGCAATATCCAAGTAATAATTGTCTTTATCTCTGCGCACTCTAAGCCTCCATAGAATTTAATCAGTTGCATCAAAGCAAAAAGTCCCTTATAGTAAATTTATACACATCATAAGGAGGGTTTCTATGTTTGGTGGCATTCTCGTTCTTTTATTTGGTCTCGCAATTTTTATAGGTCTTGTTGTTATTTATGTGTTTACAGCTCTCGCACTAAAAACCATGGCAGATCACAGAAACATCGAAAACAGCTGGCTCGCTTTTGTACCTATTGCCAACTTTTATATCATCGGGCTTTTGATTGGCAAAATCACTTTGGCAGGCTACACCATTGAACAAACAGAGCTAGTACTCCCGGCAGTGCTTGCAGCCGGCATTTTTCTCAACTCACTACCCGTTATCGGCAGCCTGATTTCTCTACTTGGAACAGCTGCAAGCCTTATTGCTTTTTACCACCTGTTCAAAAAATATGCTCCTGAAAACGCAGTGCTCTATACCGTTCTCACTTTTTTAGTCATTCCTACACCCTTCATCCTCTACGCCATAAAAGACAGAGAACCGCAATACTAATATTTTCATAGTCCTCATAAAGCGTAAAAAGGCTACTGCCACAATTTCATCTATGAAAGCAGTAGCCTTTTTTTAGTTTTTGATCCTTCTCGATTGACTACTTGATTAGAGTGTCAAAAGGGAGTTTCACGATTTTGACACCCTAACCCTACTTGGTTCCAAACAAACGGTCGCCAGCATCTCCAAGTCCCGGAACGATATAAGCGTGTTCATTGAGTTTTTCATCTATAGATGCGAGGAAGATATTGATGTCTGGGTGTGCTTCATGAACAGCTGCAATACCCTCAGGACAGCCGATAAGACAAACCAATTTAATGCTTTTAGCGCCTTTTTCTTTGAGGAAGGTGATGGCCGCTTTAGCGGATCCTCCTGTTGCAAGCATAGGGTCTACCAAAAACAAATCGCGTTCAGATAGGTCAGTCGGCAATTTGCAGTAGTATTCTACTGGCTCGAGGGTTACTGGATCGCGATAAAGTCCAATATGGCCAACTTTTGCCGCTGGGAGCAAAGTCAAAAACCCATCTACCATTCCCAGTCCCGCACGTAAAATAGGCACAATGCCTTGCTTTCTCCCTGCAATAGCCTGTGCTTTTGTGGTGCATACCGGCGTTTCGATTTCAATTTCCTCAAGAGGTAGATCCCGCGTCACTTCATAAGCCATAAGCATAGCAACTTCTCTCACGAGTTCTCTAAATTCTTTTGCCCCTGTATTTTTGTCGCGAATAATAGCCAATTTGTGTTTAATCAAAGGATGGTTCATTTCAAATACAAATTTCATGGGGTCACCTTAACCTTTCTGTTGATCATAGTGGTTGATCATATCGACACGCTTTTGGTGCCTTCCGCCTTCAAACTCCGTTGTTAAAAATGCTTCTACAATTCTGACCGCAACGCCTCCGCCCACAACGCGAGCGCCTATAGCAATCATATTGGCGTCGTTGTGCCTTCTCAGCATCTCTGCACTGAAAGTCTCAGAGGCTATTCCACAGCGTATACCCGCGACTTTATTGGCTGCAATACCAATTCCTTGACCTGTTCCGCAGATGAGAACCCCCATTTGACAGTCTCCTCGCGAAACACTTTCTGCTGCTGCAAAGGCGAAATTGGGATAATCGCAAGATTCAGAAGAGTAGGTACCAAAGTCCACTACTTCAAAGCCCAGTTTCTCGATGGCAGTAACAATTTCATTCTTTAATACAAAACCTCCATGATCACACCCTAAAGCTATTTTCATCTTTACCTCCCAAAATCACACCTTGATCACCAATTGACCTGCTGCTTTCAGGAGGCGATTGCGAATAGCCTCCCCGATACCTTCAGCAGAACTTGGAATCTCACACAATATTTTATCATAATCTTGAGATTTAAAGTGTCTCAAATTTTTAAAAAGTTGCACGGCCACTTGTTCTAAATTCTGCCGACCGCCAAGACTTTCACCCTTTATGCCTAAAAGATCAAGGGTATCTTGAAAGAGTAAAAGTCCAATTCTTTCATCCTTGACGCCAAACGACTTTAGATAGTCAACCACTGAATGAACTTCCCCTTCTATAAGTACCATAGGAACCTCAGGTGCATAATGGGTATACTTCATGCCTGGGGATTTTGGTTGAAGTACTTCATCGATGGACGACAGTCCAGGATCCATGCTCCCCTTCCCAAGAACAGCTTGAATGGCTTTTAAGCTTATGCTTCCAGGTCTCAGTATAATGGGCTCGTTGCCCGTCACATCGCACACAGTGGACTCAAGGCCAATATCCACACTGTCATCGCTGATAATGTAATCCACACGGCCAAAAAGGTCCTCAATGACATGCTGAGCTTCTGTGGGGGAAGGTTTGCCGGATAGATTAGCGCTAGGCGCAGCAATAGGTACTCCAGCGGCCTCTATCACAGCAAGTGCTATGGGATGTCTTGGCATACGCACAGCCACGGTGCTCAGCCCCCCAGTCGCCCTGTCGGATACTCCTTGTTTTTTGTTGAAGACTAGAGTCAGTGGCCCAGGCCAAAAAGCGTCCATTAGTGCCAAAGCATCTAATGAAACGTCCCCTGTCAACACGTCAAGCATCTCTCTTGAGCTGATATGAAGAATAAGTGGATTATCACTGGGCCTTCCTTTTGCTGTATAGATTGCGTCAATTGCTTCGTCAAGAAGGCCATTTCCGCCTAATCCGTACACCGTTTCCGTTGGAAAAACAACGGTCTTCCCTTGTTTAAGAGCCTCGCCAATCTGTGTCAATAAATGTGGTTCAGTCATAATATTTTCAATGATCTGTGTCTTTTTCATCATCCTTGTCCTTTGTCATCAAAAAAGACTGGCCTACATGAGGACAGCCTTGCGGACTAGCGAAAGCATCTAAAGAAGTTCAGTTTTATCCTTCTGCCTCTTTCCACTAGCGAGGTTGAATTTCCGAGCGATTCCCCTAACAATGTGTTCAATAGAACACCAGTGCTTCCTCTAGGGCCAGCAGCCCGCTTCCGCTGACCCCAAACGAGTGGACATACTCATTGCGAATCCACTGAACTTTAATGCTTACAAATTTGCATTTTTCATGAGTTCTGCTTGACGCATTGTCGAAACTGCATCGATAATTTCATCAATATCGCCGTCCATAAAAGCGCCCAGTTGATACAGCGTAATAGGGATACGGTGATCTGTAACACGGCCCTGCGGGAAGTTGTAGGTCCTAATTTTACCACTTCTGTCTCCAGAGCCCACCATAGACCGTCTCTCTTCTGCGATTTCAGCCTCTTGTTCACTGACATATTTTTCATAAAGGCGCGCCTTTAAAACTTGTATCGCTTTTTCTTTGTTGGACAATTGGGATTTTCCATCTTGACAAGAGACCACCATACCCGTCGGCAAATGGGTTACACGCACCGCTGAGTCCGTGGTATTGACACTCTGTCCACCATTTCCAGAAGAACGGAATACATCTATTCTCAAATCATTTGGACTAATATCCACCTCGACATCGTCCACTTCTACCATAATAGCCACAGTGGCAGTGGAGGTATGAATACGTCCACTGGATTCAGTTGCAGGGACACGTTGAACACGGTGAATCCCGCTTTCGAATTTCAAGCGTGAATAGGCACCCTTGCCCTTGACCATAAATATAACCTCTTTAATGCCACCGACGCCGGTTTCATTAGAGCTCATCATCTCGATCTTCCACTTGTTGCGCTCTGCATAGCGCATATACATACGCATAAGCTCCGCCGCGAAAAGACCTGCTTCATCTCCACCAGCGCCTGCGCGAATCTCTGCGATAATATCCTTGTCGTCATTGGGGTCTTTAGGAACCATGAGCAAATTCAAATCATCAATCAGCGTCGTAAACCCATCCGTCAATTCATCGAGCTCCATTTTTGCAAGCTCTCTATATTCAGGGTCATTTTCAGTGTCTAAAATGTCTTTAGCATCCTGAATGCGTCTTTTGACATCCTTGTACTCCCTATACTTGTTGATGATAGGTGTTATTTCAGAATGCTCTTTGATGAATTTTTGCCACTCCGTCTGATTGCTGATCACCGACGGATCGGAAATTCGCATTTCAAGCATTTCATATTTTTCTTCCAAAAACTCTAATTTATCAAACATTTTTTAACCCTCACTATCCTTTTAAACGCGCAACAATGGCGCGGTGATGCCCTGCAAAATCATTATAACACGTTATCCATTCAAAATCAGCTTGCTCTAAGAGAAGTGTCACAGCTTCCTTTTGATCATATCCAATTTCAAAGGCGATGCCGCCTCCCGGCAACAAAAAATCTATTGCCTTTGACGTAATAACCCTGTAGAAATCGAGCCCATCGACACCGCCATACAAGGCGCCATACGGCTCAAAATCAATGACATTTGAATCTAGATCAGCCATGTCACGGGCGTTTATATAGGGTGGATTGCTGATGATGAAGTCAAATTTGCGCTGCCCCAGTTGAGAGAATAAGTCACTTTCCAGCCATTCTGCACGCTGAGACAATCCAAGACGAACTGCATTTTGCTCTGCCACTAGGAGTGCCGCTCTGGAGATGTCAAGCCCTGTACCTTTGGCATTTGAACGTTCATGAAGGAGGCTTAATAGAATTGCGCCACTTCCTGTTCCAATATCCAGCAATTCAATCTCTGCGTCCCTAGGAATCATGCCAAGCACTGCTTCAACGACGATTTCTGTGTCCGGCCTAGGTATCAAAACGCTCTGGTTCACAAGAAAAGTCAATCCCATAAACGCTTTATGTCCCAAAATATACGCTATGGGTTCCGCATTCCCGCGCCTTTCAACAAGTGCTTCCAAAATTTTCTTTTCTTCCTCAAGAATTTCACGTGTATCCCTTAGAATTAAATCCACAGGACTAAGTCCTAGTCCATGACATAACAAAAGGTCCACATCCAGAACTGGCGTGGGACTCTTTTGTCTCAAAGATTCAATCAAGATTTGGCGCATTTGTTTCAAATTTCGCACGTAACATCTTCCTTCTCATTTTCAAGGACTAATTTCATGGACATGATTGCCACTTCAAGT
>JBBRGL010000022.1:0-15574 GCA_038240675.1 Peptostreptococcales bacterium | reverse complement strand
CTTGAGACGCCCTGACCACAAATCCATCTTGTACAGTTCCATTGATTGTTACAAATCCTTGAAAATCAACATTCCCGGTTGTAAAATCCACATCTCCTGTAATCATCATATGGTTGTCAACCATAATTCTTCCGTCATTCATTTTCACTGCCCCATCTTGAGCAGCACGGAGTATTTCAAGAGTGTTCTCGATGGTTGAAATCACTGTTTTCTTGTCATATTTGAGCGTCAAATCTCTGCCTTGTTTGGCTGGAATTGTTTCGCTTGTGACAGCGATTCCGGATATGCCGACTGTGGCTGGTGTCTTTTGGCCTACCCAGTCTCCTCTCAACACATTGTCGATCAAATGAAGTTCATAATGATTGACTGTCCCATCTGTTTTGAGCTGGGGTTTTTTGTCACCAAATTGAAAATAAGAAACGACGGAATCAATGCCTTCAGCAGGCTCAATGCCACGGGCAATCACTGTCTTTTGAGTTGTAGACAATTCTCCCATAAGAGCTTCTTTGAGAATGCCATGCGTAACGCCAGCATCATGCAATGCTTCAATAATTTCTTTGATGAGGTCTTTCTTAGCCCCTTGGTATTCATCGTCCGTCAAATTCAACTTGACTGTTGCTTCAAGCTTATCTTTTGAAAGCTCAATTTCGACACGCGGTTTATAAACACCCACAATGACAGGGCTTGCAGGAATGGTCAAAGCCGTTTGTAGTGCTCCGTAATTCGTCAGTTTAAGGCGTGGTAACAAGCTTCCAACGCTCGAAAAATCTTTGATGGCATACCCCTGTCTAAAAACTTCAATATAGACGTTAATCTCTGTTACATACAATCGGAAGTATTCATTTCTAAAAATATCCATAGTGCCTCCAATCCCCATAAGTACCAGGACAATTATTACCATTATAATTTATTCCACGTCGGTATGCAATTTTTTTGACGATTCTGTAATATATTTCGAGAAACATAATGCATTTTTTAAGGTTACGTGATCTGATGTGACAAACGTTGGAAGATTACGCTCGAATTTTGTTTTAGTATAAAAAAGAGGGCTGTATCAAAAATAATTTTTTTTGATACAGCCCTCTTTTTGCATCTTTCTAATACCCTTTTGACTCGACCTTTTGATTTGTGACAATTTCCACAGATGAACTTGCACCAATCCGAGTTGCACCCGCTTCAATAAGCTCCATGACTTGAGCTTGACTTTTGATACCGCCGGAGGCTTTGACACCTATGTCAGGCCCCACCGTTTGACGCATAAGCTTAATATCTTCTAAGGTTGCACCTCCCGAACTAAATCCAGTGGATGTTTTCACATAATCTGCACCCGCTTCAACGGAAAGCTGGCAAGCTTTGATTTTTTCGTCATCTGAGAGCAGACATGTCTCGATGATGACCTTGAGTACTTTTGGGTGATTTATAGCTTTTCTAACTGCCTTAATATCGTTTAGTACCACCTCGTATGCCTTGTTTTTCAGGGCCGCTACATTGATGACCATATCGATTTCATCAGCGCCATCTATAAGCGCTTCTTGAGTTTCATAAACCTTAGTTGCTGTCTTTTGAGCACCAAGAGGAAATCCAACAACCGATGTGACTTTGACTGAAGAGCCTTCAAGCAGTGCTTTCACTGTTGATACATAATAGGGATTGACACACACCGAGAAAAAGCCGTGGTTCCTCGCCTCTTGGCACACTTTTTCGATGGCAGATAAAGAAGTGTCTGGTTTTAAAATTGTATGGTCTATATACTGTGCTAAATTCATGCGTTCACCCCTTAAAGTACTTCCAGTTCCATGCCGTTTTTAAGTAAAGCGGCGTTGCCTTCATCAATATCAAGATGGAATTCTAATGCGTATTCAGCATGGACGCGGACAAGAACATTGTTGAAAACCACACCTCTTTTGCCCTCTACGAGGACAGAGACCAAATCCTTGTCTACAACGCCAAATGCTAAAGCGTCGTCTGTGTGCATATGAATGTGCCTTGCTGCTGCAACAACACCTTTTTCAAGGGTTACTGTGCCACAAGGACCCACTAACTGAATGCCAGGGCTTCCGTCTAAGTCACCAGAATCTCTCACAGGTGGATTGACGCCTAAGATAAAGCTATCTGTGATTGAAACTTCAATTTGGCTCACTTTGCGTGCTGGACCAAGGACTCGAACGCCTTTGATTACGCCTTTAGGACCGACTAAATCCACTTTTTCGTTACAAGCAAATTGTCCAGGTTGCTTTAAATCTTTCATATTGGAAAGAACAAAGCCTTTGCCATAAAGTGTTTCAATATCTTCGTGACTCAGATGTAAATGGCGATTGGATAAACCTACTGGAACTTTACCTCTACTCATATGTGTAACCTCCCGAAAATTATAAAATAACTTTATTTTTTACTGCAGTATTGCCCAAACCAATTGTATAGAAGGCCCGATTCAATGTCAACCTTGCAGAAACTATTTATTGCTGAGATACTGTTGGATCAACTGACTCATTTGATCCAATTGTTCTTCAAACCGCACCTTTAAAACCTCTTTTGACCACTTATCTGTTTCTTCGATCCAAACGACCCCACCGACAGAACTGTTAAAGGCCTTAGCCAAAAGCGTAACCGTACTGAGTATACCCTTTTGTGCGTCCTCATGAAGGACAACCCCTGATGAGCAGACCAAACAAAAGAGCTTGGCTTTTGGAGGCATGCCGAGCTTCATTTTTCTATAAAAATAAGGTTCCATCCGATCAATAACCTGTTTCAGCCGACTACTCACATGATTAAAATAAACCGGTGTAGTGAGGACAATCACATCCGCTACTTCAAAGGCCGCATAAAGTCCCTTCATCTCATCCGTAAGCACACAAACCCCTGTTACAGAACAGGCTAAACAAGCTAGACAATGACTGACATGTATGCTCACAACTGGCGCTTCAACAACTTCTGCAAAGGTCTCAAGGGGCTCAGTAACACGTTTTGACAATTCTTGAGTCAGTCCACTTCTTCGATGAGATCCATGAATGACAAGTATTTTTTTCATAACTTACTACTTTGCATAAACTTCTTCTTTCAAACTCGCTACATAAGGCAAATTACGGTATTTTTCAGCATAATCGATGCCATAGCCGACGATAAATTCATCTGGCACTTGAAAACCAACATAGTCAATGAGAACATTTATTTTACGGCGTTCTGGTTTATCCAATAACGTACATAGACGAATGCTCTTGGGCAGACGAGATTTTAAATTTTCAGTCAGGTAATGAAGCGTTAGCCCTGTGTCCACTATATCCTCTACGATGAGAATATGCTTGCCCTCAATACTCAGATCAAGATCTTTCAAAATCCTCACCACACCGCTACTCTCCGTTGAGAGTCCATAGGATGAGACCGACATATAATCAAGTTCAACCGGCATATCAATTTTACGAATAAGGTCACTCATGAAAATCTGAGCGCCTTTCAATATGCCAACGACGACTAATTCTTTTCCCAAATAGTCCTCTGTGATCTGTTTGCCCAACCGATTGACCGCTTGTTGCAACTGTTTCTCATTGAACAAAACTCTTTTTACATCCGCTTTCATAATACCCTCCTTTATCATAAACAAAGAGACTCCATTGATAGTGGAGACTCTTTTATTATGGTGAAAAATCAGTATAATGTCAAACCCAAAAGACTTTAGATTCTCTCTTCATGATCATGCACAACCTTCATTTCCAACTTGATCATGATTTTCTGTAACACTAAATAGAACATCGGCACCACAACGAGTGTAAAGAGTGTTGAAACCACAAGCCCAAACATGAGGGCGATTGACATAGGCTTGAACAGTGGCGAACCACTAGTCACAAGCGGTATGAGGCCAATGACCGTAGTGGTAGTCGTCAGCATAATAGGTCTAAAACGCTGATGAATGGCTTTAGAACAGACCTCTTTAATGTCCATTCCTGTCCGAACTTGGATATTCATGTAGTCAATAAGAATAATAGCGTTGTTGACAACGATGCCAAAAAGGGCAACCATACCAAATAACGCTGTGAAGGATAAAGGTTGTTTGAACAACCAAAGACCCACTATGGAACCCATTGCAGACAGCGGAATCGTCGAAAAGATAATGATCGGCTGCAAAAATGAACCAAACTGAAGCAATAGAATAATATAAATGAGGAACAATGCAAAGACTGCAGATAAGCCAATGCCGCCAAACTCATCGTTGATATTCTCGGCCTCGCCTTCAAAAGCATAATTTACATTGTCGAGAGTGGTGTTTAGAAGGCGTGCGCCGAGTTGTTTTTGAACTTCAATGGAGCTGTATCCAACAAGCACATCCGAATACACATTGATGGTTCGGACATTGTTATAGTGTTTTATAGCCGGCAACTTTTCTTTCAGTCCAACTTCAGCTAAATCTTTCAACAGTACTTTATTGCCCGTTACAGAAGACTTAATCGCCAGATTTTCCAGTTCAGTCATACGTTTAATTGAACTGTTGATGTACATCGGATATTCTTTGCCATCTGCATTCAACTGTGACACCTGACGGCCTGAAATAGCATAGCTAATTTCATTTTGAATATCATAGGAGTTGATGCCCAAGAAATTGACCTTTTGTGCATCCAAATTGACTGCGTATTCATAGGTATAATCACTAAAGTCAGACCGTACATTTGTTGTGCCTGTTATGCCGACAAGTAGAGTCTTAATTTGCCCTTCAGCCCTTTTGAGAGCCTTCATATCTTCACCGTAAAGACGTAGCCGAACGGGTGCTCCTAGTGGCTCTCCTTGCTCAAGCTCTTTAATTGTCGCCTTACCACCCACAAGTTCTTTATTAAACCTGGCTTGTATGGCCTCAACCATTGCTGGCTTGCTGCCAAAACCCTCTTTGCTAAGCTTCAAGTTCACAATGGTTTGGGCAAAATTCTTTTCTGCTGAAGAAGCCGCCATGGTGTAGAAAAACTTTGGAAACCCATCTCCTATTGCACTAGTGGTTTGAACAACTTCGGTATAAGATTTCAAAATAGCTTCAACTTGCTTTTGTAGCTCAACGGTTTTAGAGAGATCCGCTTCGTTATCGCCAACCGTGTTGACGTACAGCAAATCAATCTCGGCTTTTGGAAAAAACTGCAGTCCAAGATCCTGATACACAATGCCAACACCTATAAGAGCAGCGACAAGAACCATCACCGAAAAAATTTTGTTCCTAATAGTAAATTCCAATAGACCGGCATAGAGGGTCTTTAGAATAAACGGTTTTTCAGGTATCAGCCTTTTTTTATAGAACATAAAAGCCATTGTTGGCGTCACAAGAAGTGCAACGACATAGGAGATGAGGAGAGACGTAGTGACGATGACAGGAATGCTGATGATGAATTCACCCGCTATGGTATTGAGAAGCATCAGGGGCAAAAAAACTGCAATGGTCGTCAACGTTGAAGTGAAAACTGGCATGGCAACATCTAAAACCCCCTCAACACATGCCTTTAGACGCTCTTCATCCAAATCGAGCCTCACTTGAATGGCATCGCTGACCACAATAGCATTGTCCACAAGCATGCCGAGAGCAATAATCAGTGCTGCAATTGAAATCATATGGATTTGATAATGAAGCAGTCCCATGACGATAAAAGTTGATACAACAGACAAGGGAATTGCAACAGAAACTACTGCCGCATTTCTAAGTCCCATTCCCAAATAAACGACGATGATGACGAAAAAAATACCTTGAAAGAGACTGACCATCAGATCATCCACTTTTGCCTTGACGGTTTCTGGTTGATACATGACCTTTTTCAAGGTCAAATCAGAAGGCAGAAGGGCATTGGTCTCTGCAATAACCTTATCAAGGGATTTGCCCGTCTTAATAACATTGATTTCCTCATTGAAATAACCCGCAACCAATAAACCCTTTTGACCATCAGAAATGTAGGTGACACGTTCTGGGTCTTCTTCAAAATAAACCATGGCAATATCCTTTAATCTAACTGTCGCGCCTTTGGAATCCCCTGCAATAATCAGTGATTTAATATCCTCAATGGTTTTAAACTCACCCTGAGTTTTGACGTTAATTTTACCCCCTTCCCCTGTGATTTTTCCAGATGGAATTGAAAGGTTGTGGGATTTAATCAACTGGCTGATTTGTCCAAAGCTCATATCATATTGATTAAGGGCCTTATAATCCACCTCAATAGTGATTCTTGGTTTGTATTCCCCAAAGACATCCACTTTCGAAACACCAGAAATACCTTCAAGTTTTTTTTCAAAATCTAGAGTATACTGCGATAACACTTCTTGACTGTATCCATCTCCCGTAAGGGTCAACAGAAATCCGGCAGTCTTATTCCATTTTGTGTTGACATCGACCTTTGAACTCCCTGCAGGAAGCTTTTGTTCCACATCTTTCATCTTTTCGCGTACAGATTGGAATGTCTCCTCTTTGTTTGCGGTGATATCTAGCAGGACGATAAGGACACTGGCACTGTCAATAGAGCTTGATTGAGTATAGTCTATGCCAGTTACGTCGTTGAGTTCGTCTTCTAGAACATCCGTGACGTAAGTTTCCATATCCTCAGGCGATGCCCCAGGATAGGTGCAGGTGATGATAATAACGGGCGCACTTATAGTAGGCGTCTCTTGTTTCGGCATTTGGATGTAAGAAAAGATCCCCATGGCAAAGATAAGGACAATAGCGAAAAACATAATCGTGCGTTTATGAATGACAGCAATCAAAAAATTTCTCATGGGTTCACCTACTTCAGCAAGACGACAATGTCGCCTACTTTGAGCCTTTTAATGCCTTCTGTCACAATGTTCATACCATTGTCGAGCCCCTTTACAATGACGTAATCATCCATGAGCTCAAGGATTTCTACGTCCACTAAAGCCACTTTTTGATCCGTCACTTGAAACACCTGTAAGTGCTCGTTGTATAAAAGCGCCATAATAGGCAGCTTGACCCCTTCAACCACATGTGTGACAACCTTGACGGTGCACAGTGCACCAATTGGAAACTGAGCTTTGTCGATGACAACTTGGATGGCATAGGTTCTTGTTTCCGCATTAGGATAGGCTTCTCTTGCAGTTACCCGGCCAATGTACGCTTTTTCATCCACCATAACAGTCACTTCCGTACCCACTTTAAAGGCGACAAAATCCTTCTGCGCAACACCAAATTCAATCATTTGCCCAGGTGACCTAAACACGAGCACTGGATAACCAGCGCCAGTCGTTTCGCCGACTTTCGTCAACCAATCCACGACATAGCCATCAAAAGGAGCCAAGAGAGTGGTGTCATTCAGATTTAACTGATTTTGTTGGCCTTGTACTTGCGCCAGCCTTTTTTGTTCTTTAGCACTGTTTAAATCCGCTTTGGAAAGCTCTAAGTTGAGCGTTGCTTTGTCTAAATCATTCTGGGAAGCGCCACCACTGGCGAAAAGTGCTGTAACATTTTGCAACTGATTTTGCGCAAAATCATACCCTTCTTGGGCTTTATTCACTTGATTAGAGGCTGATACAACCTGAGACTGCGAAGCCAAGGCACCAAGTTCCAAACGATCAGGTTCAATTTGAGCAAGTTGAGCGCCTTTTTTGACGAGGTCGTTAGGATTTGAAAGAATGGCTTTAATTTTGCCCGGCACTTGAAAACTCAATTTTGAGAGAGATTCTCCTTTGACGACACCTACATATTCTGCAATAGATTCAAATTTTGACTTCTGAGCCAAAACGGATTTTACACTGATGACATCTTGTATAGGCACACCTTTAGGGACAAAATTTTTCTGGAAAATAAATACCACCAGCAGTAAGAGGATGACAGCAGCCATTACCCCAATTTTCATTTTGTTATTCATGCTCAAACCTCCTCTTTCACGCTTTCAAAATAATGTAAATGCACATTGAGAAACTGCAGGATTGCGACTTGCTGCTCAGTGGGATCCGGTAAATGTGTAATGATATATAAGATGCCTTCCACGTGATTCCTTGCAAGCACCTCATAGATTATAGGCTGGAGCTGAATGAAAGGCTTTCCTTTTGTAATAACTTCCTGCATTCCTACAGCGACGCGGTGTATAATCTCCTGAAAATAATGTGCATATTTCGTACCCAATACCCCGCTGATCATAATACTGATCAACCTGTAATGCTTTTGGGTAATCAAACTCAACCGTTCAGCGACACGTAAATGGAACTCTTGGTGTAATTTGCGATCATCTAGCGTGTTTTCATTTAAAAGGTCATCAAGAATTTGTTCCACTTCTATGAGTAGGGGTCTGAGGACAGCATCTAACAAGGCTTCTTTATTTTCAAAATACCGATAAAGATTGCCTACTGTCACGCCACTATGAGTGGCTATTCCTCTGAGAGAAGCAGCTGTATAGCCTTCTTCAAAAAAAGCTTCCTCAGCTGTCATAAGGATTTTTTCACGTATATAGTCTTTCAAATATTGCATAAATAAACTCCTGTTCATTATTATAGACTCAGTATAGCCCCTTGACGAAACACTGTCAAGCAATAGTATACGACTGTTCATTTATATCTGAACCACAATCGATAATGTCCTATTGTAACGCAAGGGATTCTGTCTTCTGAATAGAAGATTGATTAGGGTGTCAAAAGTCCGTAGTTGATCCTATTCATACTGCATATAGTTCCGGAATGTTCAACTGGAACTATATGCAGTATGAATAATCGAGAAACTTACTTTTGACACCCTAATCCTTTATTAAAGTACACGAATCGTAAGCGTCATGTGATTGGAACTGGTTGAGACCCCTAAACAATCACCCGAATACTACCGTCCCACTACTGTCCCACGTGAAGCGCCGAACAACCCTTTCGATTCACTCTGCCATACGCATGCTGTGGTATTTTAGGACATTTTCGAATACACATCTCATCAATAGTATACGACTGTTCATTTATAGATAAAAAAAAAGCGTCTACTTTAGACACCCTAATCATGATTAGAGTGTCTAAAGTAAGTTTCTCGACTATTCATACCGCAAATAGTGCCAGTTGAACCATCCGGAACTATTTGCGGTATGAATAGGATCAACTATGGCTTTAGACACCCTAATCATTTAGACGTATTAAAAATTTGGGAACCTCTCGACAGGCATCCGCGTTGATGATATGGATGGGCAAATTTAAAGCTTTTGCATAATCATGAAAATAACTTGCCGTCGAGGTATAGAAACTGGTCCCCACAATCAATAGTCCATCGGAGTCCGAAAGCATCTGGTATCCGATGTCTAAATCTGTCAGCGCATCTTCATAGAGCACTACAAAGGGTTCGAGGACTTTCTCACAACAGGTTGATAAAACTGAGGTATAGACCGATTGAAAGGGATAAACACCATGACATTTTGGACAATACACTTGATCCATACGTCCGTGTATTTCAAGAATGTTTTCACTTCCAGCCTTTCGGTGCAGACCGTCAATATTCATGGTGATGACCTTTAGACCAGCCTGTGCTATGGCATAGTGTGCCGCGTTGGGTTCTGAAACGGCTGCAACTTCTTCAATTTTCCTTAAAACTTCATAAAAATCTACAGGATTTGCTCTAAAATAAGAGCGCGATAATTTGAGTCTCAAATCACCAAGCTCTTCGAAAGTGGGTATGCCGCTTTCTTTAGAAATCCCAGCCCCCGTAAAAACGAGCCAACTCATCTTTTGAGTTTTTTGACCAAACTGGTCAACAGGTCAATTTCAGCTTTGTCGAATGCAACGGTTTTTTCTGATTCACTAATATTAAGCATGCCTTTTATACGCTCGAAAAGTGCGTTTGGCATCCCCATAAATTCTACTTCAATTTTAGTCATATCCCCCACTAAATCGGCTGTTTTGACATTGCCCATGAGTTTGTCAAAGGGGATGGAATCTACATGAATGTTAAGCATGAGCACATCCAAAACTTTGAAAGGCGTATTTGTGACCGCTACAAGTCCTGACTCCGTCAGTGCAATCATTTGAATCGCTATAGGCGTTTTCAAACTATTTAAATTGCCATCCGTATAGTAACTAAAGCAGTTCAATTCTTGGTAATATTCTATGTGACTTTTTACAACTTTCATTATTTGCCCCTAACATTTCCTTGTGCCTTAAGATAATAATAGGCCATTACGGTCTTATTGTCAAAGATTAGACCCCTTTGTACTTTCTTCTCGAACTGTTCAAAAGTCATCCAGTGCACTCTGAAAACATCACAATCCTCAACGTCGTAATGCTCATAAACCTCTCTAAGTTCTACATAAAAGACAGTCATTTGACTTCGACTAAAACCCACAATGGGCTTAAAAGTAATAATGGAATTAAGTTCTTCTGGACTGATTTTCAAATTAGCCTCTTCAAAGAGTTCTTCAGCCATAATTTCTTCCAAAGTGAGCCCAGGCTTATCGACCACACCTGCTGGAAGCTCCAAGGTGTTTTCCAAAAGTGCAGGACGATACTGTTCCACAAGGAGAATTTTGCCCTCCCCGTCCAGCACGATTGCCGCTACGGCATCGTGATTATTCAGTATTTCATAGGTTTTTCCTTCATACTCTGTCGTGAAAAGTTTCAGCCAACCGTCATAAACCTGATGCATCAAAACACCCCTTTATTTTTAGACTCCCCAAAACCAATTGCGCGAATATCGATAATCATATACAGAGAGGCACGTCATTCCCTTCCAAAGTCCCCTCAGACAAATTTTTTTCTCCACACAGTCCACAGGTTCTACAAAAACAGATAACACGTCCGAACCATAGGTCACTTTCAAGCGGTACCCTTTTGGTTTTATCTACATGACACTATTCCCGTCACTGTGCTACAGAAACGCCAGACATCCACTGTCCAAAATCCACGTCTGTTTGTTCATCAACGTCATATATGACATAGATGCCATCGATAAGGGCCATAGCCTTTTCACGGGTGGCGTCATCTAAAATCCCATCATTAGCGGATAGAATATCCATGTAATCCTTGATAAGTTCTGCAATATAAGAGCCTTCAATGGTCTGAATATTTTTGTACAAATCAACGGAAGTTTCATTGATTCTGTTGGTTTCGTAGTCAAACATTGGGGTGTTATTCTCGCCAAAGAATAAAGCCAACATATAGTACTTCAGCATCACCGCCATATATTTTTCATAGCGTGTGCCCTTAAAATCAGAAAGTCTTTGTTCAATGCCATAAGCCCTCGCCGCCAAAGTGTTTCCATCAATGATAAGGGCGGCATCAGATGTTCGAGGATCTAGATCATCAATAGCCTGCATCTCTATGAAAGCAGCCATCTCTGGAGAGTTATATAATCGGTACTTCGCAAATTCTGTAAAATCCACAAGATAGAACAACATGCCCTCTGAGCTGGCAATAAAGTAACCTTGTTCGTTAGCCACATGAATCAAATCCTGGATGGTTGAATCTTGAACACTGTCAACTGATCTGTTAAGAGCGATGTAATGATAATCCACCCGCTCTGCTTCTTTAAAAAAAGTCTGCACGAAGGCTTGATCATTAGAATACTTTTCAATTTGCTTGTAATCCTCAAAACTGTTTTTCCTAAGCCCAGAGAGTGCATAGGCCGTAAATTTGTCGGCATTTTTTGCATCAAGTTGAGTAATGCCTTTGATATATAAGCTGTGAATGTCTTTGGATGAAGCACCTTTTCCAAAAAGTTGAACCATATCCTCGACGAGCTTCGTCTGAATAGCTGCAGCAGCTGGATTTTGTAAATCTACTGTTGGCAGCTCCTTTATATATGCATTCATAATGCCTTCGTACTGTGTTTGTGTCTTGCTGATTTGTGGTATTTCTGCAGGCACCTCCACGACTGACTCAGAAGGTGTGACTGGATCAGTGACAGGTGTTTCTGTAACTGGCGTTTCGGTTGGTGCAATAGACGTTGTTTGACAACCACTTAAAACCACAAGAAAAATAATCATCATCAGTGTGAAAAACACTGAGATTTTTTGTCTTTTGAATCGATTCTGGTTCATAGTATTCCTCCATTAATTGAGTTGTATTAAATGACTGACAGGTCTCCCCTTATCATGGGGGCCACCATATTCAAAGCTGATGATGAGTTGGTTTCCCGATGGGGACAATCGTATTGTGTTGATCCACACATCGGTGTAGGTGGTCACAACATTTTCGGTTGAGTTTATTAAGTTGTACATAGACAAGGTTATTTCTGTGTCATTTTCACGCTCTGTATAAATCAAAGTGTTGCCGTAGATTTCTAAGTTACACAATTGAGTCCCTTGCGTGAGTTTTTGTAGACTATTCCCCTCTAAATCTGTGAGACTCAAAGTTGAAATCAGCTGATCCTTCTTCTGCTGCACTACTATAAGCGCATCCCTATTTGCCATAGGCAGTACGTTGATGACGTCCTTAATCTGTAGCGGCTTCAAAATGCCCTCCCCCATTTGACCCTTCAACACATAGGAACCCTCTATTAACTGCAGCACACCAATCATCAGATCACCCTTGATGCTAAATCCTTGGGCGTAAGGATACTGCGCTAGATCTTCGTCAGTCGAAAACATGTAATCTGAATAAGTCAGCGCTTGATTGTTCAATAGCGCAAATCGAAGCCTGTTGTATTCACCACTCAACGTCACCACAGCCCTTTCGTCCCCATCCCACCTAAAACTCTGCTTAAAAATATAGGGGTCAATCTGATAAGGTCTAGGTAAATCTTTGTTGGCGTAAATTTTTGTTTTCCCTGAAGTCAAATCAAGAATATTTAGCTGCCTTGATTCCTGACTATTGCCACTGACCATATAGGCCAGAATTTTTTTATCAGGAGATACACTGCCCTCAAAATAGGTTCCGGGTGTCTCATACTTTTGCTTGACCTCTCCTGAGGCTACAACCAACTTGACGATGCCTCTGTCCTCGCCAAATACAGTGTCTGAGTATTTATACGCCAACAGCGTCTCTTCATCCAACCAATCGATCACGGTATAACCCTTAAGCTCAACAATGTGCTTGGCTATGCCATCTGTGGGACGGACTGCATCGGCATTTTCAATGACGACCCATTTGGAATCGACACTTTCCGCCTTCTCAGTAGGTGAATTTGGTGTATTGATTGTTGCACAGCCACTGAGAAGGCTTAACATCAATAAACCAAGTCCAACTCTGACCCATTTTCTTTTCAAAACGGCACCTCCCATCAGCTCACGTCAGCTCTGATAGTTCTATTATGACACTCCGCTATTTCGAATTCATCGCAGAGTTGTTTCCAAACTGTATCCATCTCATGACAAATCAATGACAATCCTACACCCCTTCAAGTCCCTCATCTGACGCTCAGCTATGCCGTCATCCACTTGGATTCTGCCACCCAAAAGGTGCACCAAATGTCTGACCAGAGCAAGACCTAGGCCTGTTCCTGTTTCACCCGTTTGTGCCTCTGTATCATCGACGGCATAGGCATCAAATAGTCTATCCCTCATCACATCTGAAATGCCTTCCCCTGTATTTTCAATGACAATCTGTAACCCCTCTTTTTTGTGTAGAGTGACCCAAATATACCCGCCGTTGTAGTTATACTTAATAGCGTTATCCAGTAGATTCACAAGAATCTGTCCCATAAGCTCAGGATCTCCACTATAGAGAATCGGCTCAAGGGCCACATGCCACTGGATGTCGTATTTGTCACCCTTGACCGTCAAGCGCGAAACAGCGTCACGAATGAGTCCATCTAGGTCAAACTCCTCTTTGATCATTTCAAAATCATATTTGGAAAGCCTCGCCATTTCAAGAGAACGCTCCACCATAGCTGTTAGCTTTTGAACCTCATCTCTAATTTGAGCCCGTGTAGAAAGCTTTAGGGCTTCATCATCCCCATACATTTCAGCCAAGTCATTAGAAGCGTTTATCACAGACAAGGGTGTTTTAAATTCGTGGGTAATCCGACCAAAAAATTGGCGCTGCTCAAGCTCCATTGCCTTGAGTTTTGAAACTGCCAAGGTCAAATGTGCCTGTTCTGTATGAAGCTTTTGCAAGGTGGATTCTATAGTCTGCGCCATGTCCTGAATGCCATGGCTTAAATCACCCAGTTCATCTCGACGATTGAGCGTGTCGAGATTGTTATAACGCCCCTCTTTCACCCCTTTGACCATTTTTTGCAGGGTCAAAATGGCTGTAGTAAGCCGTCCATAGTACCACAGTGCAGCCAACAAGCTAAAGACAAACACACCGCCACCTGTGTAAAAGATCATTTGCTGTATATTTTTATAAAACTGAATGTACTGACTGTAAAAATATTTAAGTCGGATTACGCCAATAACAGTATCGCCGTTATAAAGAGGCGCCAAGAAATCCACATAGGTTTGATTTTCATCCTCGCTCTCGTCGTGAATTTGATAAACAATTTGACCTTTTACAACCGTAGCCAACAAATCGGGAGTCAAAAGAGATGAACCATTGTGCGCACTGCCATCAAGGGCGTAAATCACAGTGGAAAGCGACCTATCTGGATTGATGGACCGTAAAACACCAGTAGCACTGCGTTTTAAAACGTCCTTTGCTTCACTGTCTGAGGCAGTGGTCAAAAAAATCTGCTTCAGGGCTAGATTCACGGTTTTGACCTTGCCTACCAAATCATTTTCCATTTGGCCCATTTGATAATCCTTGACGGCCCTCAGGGTCAAGCCACCAAGGAGGGCCAATGCACACAGTAAAAGTCCGATCAAGAAAAGGCTAGTCCGCACGCGCAAAGAGCCTTTAATGGGTTTCATTGTCATCACCATTCCATTTGTAACCTATGCGGTACACTGTTTGTATACCCGATTCTCCACCGATACCCAGTTTTTTTCTAAGGCGCTGTACATGAATATCCACAGTGCGAATGCCCCCATCATAGTCCATGGACCACACTTTTTCAAGGAGCGCTTCTCGGGTAAACACCTTATGGCTATTGCCCATCAAAAGCCACAACAAATCAAATTCTTTAGGCGTAAGCTCAATTTCTACGCCTTCTACACAAACAGTTCTTTTGGAGCCCTCCACCTGAATGCCCCTCGAGGCAAGTATTTGCCCTTCAACCTTAGACAATCGGCGCACAAGGGACGCTGCCCGTGCAAGTACCTCACGCATATCAAAAGGCTTGGTGATATAATCATCCGCCCCATATTCTAGGCCGAGAACCTTGTCAATCATGTCATTGCGTGCCGTCAACAAAATTATCCCTAGGGAGCTTTGATCTCTCAACGCCTTAAGAATATCAAACCCCGTCATTTTGGGCATGGAGACATCGAGAATAGCGATCAGTGGCTTTTGCTCTAATATTAAATCATACGCCTGCTCACCATCATAAGCCGTAAGCACCTGATACCCTTCACGCTTAAAAGCATAGGTCAAGGAATCTGCAAGGCTCTTTTCATCATCTGCTATAAGTATTTTTACCATTATGGATGTCCTTTTTTAGTTGTTTATTCTCTCTATATAGCCATTATACACAAAAAAACGAACTAAAACGTCAGTTCGACAGATTGAATTGACGTCTTTTTCTTTAAAAGTTCAGAAGAATTGAATAATTACCCATTGTTCTGCTTTCATAAGTGAATACTTTTTCTAAATTAAGATCTCAATC
>JBBRGL010000021.1:0-15897 GCA_038240675.1 Peptostreptococcales bacterium | reverse complement strand
TGGAAGAGGATTTTATCAGGGAACTCTTCATTGGTTCTGAGACAAAAGTGGTGAGAGCCTTTGTCAATGAACCTACCCTCTCAGCGGGGGATCAGGTTGAGATTATGGACTACGAACGCGCCACAGAGGTCATTCGAAGTGCAAAGCACATCGGTATTGGCATGTGTTATTGCCGCCACAAAATGCAGCATGTAGGCAAAAACTGCAGTGCCCCTATGGACATTTGCATGACCTTTGGCAATACGGCGGATTCCCTTATTCGGTCAGATTATGCAAGACGTGTAGATGCAAAAGAGTGTTTGAAGCTTCTCGAAGTGGCTTATGCGCATAATTTGGTTCAGATTGGTGAAAATGTCAAAAACGAAGTGACTTTTATCTGCAACTGCTGTGGATGTTGCTGTGAAGCACTCCTGGCAGCCAAAAAATTTGGCACATCACAAACAATCGCCACGACGGCCTTTGCGCCAGTAATCCAACATTCGGCGTGTACAGCCTGCGGAAGATGCGTCTCGGTCTGCCCTGTAGAGGCCCTTGTATGGGAAGTTGACAAGGCTAAGGGCAATTTGAAGCTCATTGAAGAAATGTGTCTCGGCTGCGGCGTCTGCGTTAGAAACTGTCACTTTGAGGCCCTCAAAATGGAAAAAAGGGGAGCTCGAATCATCACCCCTGAAAGTACAGCCCATCGTGTGGTCCTCACCGCCATTGATAAAGGCATTCTCCCTAATTTGATTTTCGACAACGACGGACTGGCATCCCATAGAATACTGGGGTCCATCCTCTCAACACTCTTAAAACTCCCCCCAGCAAAACAGCTGCTGGCAAACGAACAAATACGGTCAAAGTATTTGGTGAAGTTGATTGAAAAGGCTAGACAGGGTGGGAAAAAAAGAGTGGATGAAAAAGGGACAAGGTAGAACGTACGTTTTTATGTACAGCTTCATGTGATGTGTATTCGAAAATGTCCTGAAATACTACAGCATTCGTATGGCATAGTGATCAGTTGGGGAGTTCGGCGCTTCGCGTGGGGCAGTAGTGGGACGGTAGTTGTGGGGCCGTTCAGCGCTTCGCGTGGGACGGTTGTGGGACGGTTGTATGGGAGTGATTGTTTTGGGGTCGAGACCCGTTTAGGTCACTTTATGCTCATGATTTGAGTGTTGCATCTAATGTATGATGCTGATTGCTTAAAACCGAAAGTCGATACTGAATTCTTGATTTGAGTGTCAAAAGTAAGTTTCACAAATATTCATACTGCATATAGTTCCAGTTGAACATTCCGGAACGATATGCAGTATGAACAAGATCAACTACGGACTTTTGACACCCTAATCAATCTGCTATTCAGAAGACATAATCCCTTGCGTTGCAAGAGGACATAATCGCTTATTGGCCACAAGAACGTACGTTTTTATGTACGCTTCATTGACATAAAAAGATATGTACGCTATAATGTACATATCGGAGGTGGCAGTATGACCAATACAAATGCAACCAATTTAAGAAAAAATCTTTTTGACTATTTGAATTCAGCCATTGAGTTTAATGACATCATCAACGTGAATACGAAAAAAGGGAATGCAGTAATATTAAGCGAACAGGAATACAACGGGCTGATGGAAACCCTTTATTTATGCTCAATTCCCGGTATGAAAGAACGTCTAGAAACGGGTCTTAAGGCAGAGGTTGAGGATTGCTTGGAATTCAAATGGTGAAGTACACAATTGTCATTCTGAAACAAGCGATTAAGGATAAAGAGAACATTAAGCAACTTCCTGCATTAAGGTCAAATGTTGAAAAATTATTAGGAGTCATTCAAGAGAATCCATTTCAAAATCCACCACCCTATGAAATGCTCATTGGTGACTTGAAAGGGTTGTATTCTAGAAGAATAAATAGGCAACATCGATTGATCTATAAAGTGGTAGAGGAAGAAAAAATCATTGTTATCGTCAGTATGTGGTCCCATTATGAATAAAAGCACCGCTACTTGTCATCAAGGAGTGCGGTGCTTATTTTTGCGTTCTATAACATACGTTTCAAGGTGAATTTAGCTCTGCTCTGCACATACTTTGAAGGATAACGATTCTCTATGGTTTTAAATACTGCATCAAATATTTCGATAGTCGCTATAGCCCATTGATAGGACTTAGATTTACCCCTATAATGAGAGGGGTTTAAGGGTGAAAGTTCAAGAGAAAAGAAAGTCTGGGAGGATACATATGGAGATCAGAAAAGATTTACCAGCAATATTTGAAGAGTTTTCAGAGGCGAGGCGGAATGGTTTTGTTGGGGCTAAAACTTTTAAGGACAACAATCATCCATTGATTGGCACGTTTTGTACATTTATGCCTCAAGAGCTGCCTTTAGCCATGGGCGCAGGTGTTGTATCCCTGTGCGCAACCTCTGATGAGACTATCGGCGAAGCAGAGAAGGATCTTCCGCGGAATTTATGCCCACTGATTAAATCCAGCTATGGCTTTGGAAAAACAGACAAGTGCCCTTATTTTTATTTTAGCGATTTGGTCATCGGTGAGACCACTTGCGATGGCAAGAAGAAGATGTTTGAAATGATGTCCGAATACAAGCCTGTACATGTTATGCAGCTCCCCAACAATCCAACGACACAGGAATCTTTTAATATGTGGAGAGGCGAAATCGTCCGATTGAAAGAGGTTTTGGAAAATCAATTTGGCACGAAGATCACTGAAGACGATATTAAGGCTGCTATTGTACTGAGAAACCGTGAAAGACAAGCACTGAAGGATTTCTACTCACTTGGGAAACTGAATCCACCGGCGCTATCGGGCAAGGATATTCTCAAAGTACTTTATGGCAGTACTTTTAAGTTCAATAAAGAAGATACCATCAATGAAGTGACAGCCCTTACACATGCTGTGCAAGCAGAATATGACGGCGGCAAAAAAATCGTCGCAAAACCACGGGTAATCATTACAGGTTGTCCAATTGGCGGCGTCACTGAAAAGGTGGTTACAGCCATTGAGGAAAATGGTGCCCACGTTGTATTCTATGAAAACTGTATGGGTGCTAAAGCCATAGAGGATATGGTTGATGAAACGAATCCAGATGTCTATGATGCACTGACAGAGAAATATTTGAAAATTGGCTGTTCATGTATGTCGCCTAATTTGAGCAGAACAAAAATGCTGAATATGGCTATAGAGGAGTACCAAGCCGATGCAGTAATCGATGTTGTCTTTCAGGCTTGTCACACTTACGCCATTGAAAGCTACAGCATCAAGAAATTCGTCAACAATGACAAAGAGATTCCGTATATCAGCATCGAAACAGACTATTCAACAGCGGATATTGGCCAACTCAACACGCGCATTGCTGCTTTCATAGAAATGCTTTAAGATGTACGTCATTGGCATAGACTCAGGGTCATCAACCACAAAGGGTGTATTGTTTGACGGCACAACCCTTCTTGAAAAAATCATTGTTCCCACGGGCTTTAACCCGAGCCAGACCATACGGGAACTTCATAGGGCTTTAAAGAAAGACCACGAAGTGTATACTGTGACCACAGGTTATGGACGAGAGCTTTTAAAAGAAGCGGATAAAAAGGTGACGGAGATTACCTGTCATGGCAGAGGGGCGGCCTATTTGTGCCCCAGTTCAAGAGCGGTTATTGATATTGGTGGACAAGACAGCAAGGTTATCGTCATGGATCAAGAACACACTATCAAAGATTTCTTGATGAATGATAAATGTGCAGCGGGTACAGGTCGATTTGTAGAGGTCATCATGCGGATTTTGCACCAAGACCTTTGCGACTTGGACCAGTATGTCCAGGGCGTAGAACCCACAAAAATTTCGAGTATGTGCGCTGTATTTGCGGAAAGCGAGGTCATCAGCTTACTCGCAGAGGACAAAGAAGGTGCCTCCATAGCCAGAGGCGTCATTCAGTCAATTTGTGACCGAACTGCAGTCTTTGCAAGACGTTTGCCTATTGAAGGCAGCGTGTTTTTAAGTGGCGGTCTGGCAAGTTCGGAAGTCATTCGCAGCTCCCTTGAGAACCTGCTAGGGATTGAAGTGACCACCCATCCATTGTCCCAATTTACAGGGGCCATAGGCGCAGCGATCATTGGTTATTCAAAACATACACGCAGCAAAGACCGAACGACTAAAGTATAAAATTGTGACACTGATTAGGGTGTCAAAAGTCCTTAGTGGATTATATGTGGTATGAATATTCGAGAAACTTACTTTTGAAACTCTAATCGACATTGGAATTTCAACAAAAAAGCCACACCATAGGGATTATCTATTGTGTGGCTTTTTTTTGAAAACAGAGGTTATATTTGTGCAAAGACCCCCAAAGTTGATTTTTCAAGACTGAAGCCCAGAGTTTGATGCCTTGCAATAACGAAGAGATTCGCAGTTTTTTAGCAGCCTTATGCAAGTGCACGCACTGCTTGTATAGCTGTAGATACTTCCAAATCCGTTGTGAAAGGGGAGAAGCTAAACCGTACAGTCCCTTGCGGGAATGTGCCTAGAGTTTGATGGGCCGAAGGGGCACAGTGCATGCCGACGCGGACCTGAATGCCGAATTTTTTTTCGAGTTGCCATGCGATTTCTGCATTGTCCTTTCCCAAAAAATCGAGAGAAATAACCGCTGTCCTCGACATCAAATTCGTGCGGCCTACAATCCTGACGTGAGGAAGATCTTTGAGCCCTTCAATAAAGGCTTGGGTGTGCGCCTGTTCTCTGTGCCTATGGGTTTCTATACCCACGTCTTCCAGGTGACAAAGCGCTGCATGAAGGCCAAAGAGACCAACTGTATTGGGTGTGCCCGACTCAAATTTATCCGGCATATAAGCGGGTTGCTTTTCGGAGTCTGAATCGCTTCCTGTTCCGCCTTCCATAAGGGGCGCGACAAGCTTGGCCAACTCCGGTGTTATGACAAATCCACCAGTACCTTGGGGGCCAAGGAGTGCTTTGTGGCCTGTAAAAGCAATGGCGTCGGCGCCGAGGGCTGTGAAGTCAATATCCACGATGCCTGCTGTTTGGGCGGCGTCGATGATGAAGAAAAGCCCATGTGCTTTTGCTATTTTGCCCACGGATACAAGGTCTAAAACAGTGCCGCAGACATTTGAAGCATGGGTCATGAGAATGAGCTTGGTATTTGATTGAATCAGTGGAAGAATGGAATCAAGAATCAGGTTTCCCTCAGCATCACATTGGGCTTTTGAAACAGTGACCTCTTTAGGTCTGAGGGATGCCAAGGGGCGCATAACCGCATTGTGCTCAATGGGAGAGATGATCACATGGTCCCCCTCTGACAAAAGACCTTTAATGAGAATATTGAGGCTTTCAGTAATGTTCTTCGTGAATACCACATGATTGGGATCGTCAAAATTGAAAAGAGTTGCTATCTTCTCACGGGTCTCTAAAACAATTCGGTGGGTTTCAAAGGCTTTTTCATAAGAACCCCGTCCAATGGTGCCGCCAATGTGTTCAATGTACTGGCACATAGCCGCTGAAACGCCTGGGGCCTTTGGAAAGGACGTAGCGCCGTTGTCCATATAAATAAAGTTCATAGGGATTAATTCTCCTTTGGGGGAATGATCGTGCAGTTTACTTTTGAGGGGCTAAACCTTTATAATAGAATCATGAATCCAATAGAAAGAGAGTATATTATGCAAAAAATTGCAACTTTCCATACAACTTCAGGTGCCATGGGCTTTGAAAAACAGTTGAAAATGGCTGGAGAATCCTGTGAATTAAGGCCAGTACCCCGGAAAATCAGCGCCAGTTGTGGTATTTGTGTCGCTTTTGTCACCGAGAACTATCAGGCCGAAGCCATAGTCCATTTAGACAAAATATATTTAGTGCGTGAGGATGTCCTTGAACTTCTTTACTCAGGTAAGGGTTAGATACATTATTGACTACGGTCATGAACAGGATGTTTTGGTGGTTTGCCACGGGTTTTTGATGGTCTCCATTCAAAGGATTTTAAGACAGCGCGACTATAAGGGCGAGCGGTTTTTGAAGGTGAATAATGGAACGCTTTACTTATTTGAAAAATAAGGACTACAGATTGATCAAAATTAAAGCCAGCAGAATGGCGCCGATGGTCATCCACTGTCTATGGGTTGGGTATTCTTTGAAAAATAAAATACCGCCAAGGGTTATTGCCACGAGTGTTCCAGCGCTAAATATTGGGAACACGAGGGCAGCTACGAGTTTTTGAAGAGACAAAATAAGAAATGAAGAGCACGCAATAATGGGGATGCCCAGAATCACACCGAGGAATAGGTCCCTAAGAGAGAATCTGCCTCTTTTTATGGCAAAATACACACTGATCACCAGTGCTGTAGAGAAGCCTATGAGCAGAAATAGCGCCATGTGTGAGACGTCAAAATATTTTTGAAAAATTTTGGTCATAAAATCCGCCGAACCATTGACCAACATGAGGAAAATGAGTACATAGCTGAACAGCATAGGTTCTGCGCTGTTTTTTTGAGGAAGGTAGTAATAAAAAAGTGCCATGAGGGTGATGGCTATGCCTATGGTTTGGTAGGGGGTGGGAAACTCGCGCCATAATGCCATAGAAATCAGAGTGGGGATGAGAATGCCCAGTTTTGCAAAGGCGCCGGATATAGCCACACCGGTTTTTCCTATAGAGAGTTGATACAGTTTGAAGGCGCTATAGTGAAGGATGCCCATGGTGACGCCAGTCGTTGCAAGGGGGAGAAAATCCACTGCAGACACAAAAATCACGGATTCTCGAGGCGACAAAAGCAGCGCAGCACCCGCCATGACCACGGTGCTGATATAGTTGCCAAGAAGGACATCATCTGGGTTAGCCGCTAAACGGTCGCAAAGTTTTAGGAGAAAGGCGATTGCCGCAGAAGCCAATATAGCAAATAAAAGGGACAGCATAAGTTCTCCTGTGAATCGTGATTTATAGTGTGCTTAATGCTATTATTGTACCATGGTAATTTCATATAAACGAGAAAAAGCGCTCTTCCACGGGGTGAACACCCCGAGGAAGAGCGTTTTTTAGAATAGTTGAAAGGTTTGTGCAACTTACAGAATTAGGTTAAACGTTGAATTTACGAACGGCATTGCTCAGTTCCACAGAGATTTCGTTGAGGCGTTCAGCAGCTTTGGCGACTTCTTCAACAGCGATGGTCTGTTGATCCATTGATGCGCTGACCTCCTCAGAGGCTGCAGCTGTTTCTTCTGAGACGGCTGAAATATTCTCGATGGACTGTACAATTTGATCTTTATCCTTGTTAAGGTCATGAATGAAAGTCCCGATGACTTTGATTTCATCAGTAATAGAGGTGATCGACTGAGAAATAGATTCGAAGGTTTTGTTCACATCTTCAACGGCATGAGACTGATCACGCGTAATGACTTTTACTTCCTTCATACTTGTAACACTGCGTGTGCTGTCTGCCAATATGCTTGTGACGATGCCGCGGATTTTGTCAGCAGATGTGCTTGATTCTTCAGCTAATTTTCGAATTTCTTCAGCGACTACAGCAAATCCACGTCCATGTTCCCCAGCGCGAGCGGCTTCTATTGAAGCATTTAGAGCCAAAAGATTTGTTTGAACTGAAATAGCACTGATGGAGTCGAGAATGACACCTATGGATTGAGACTTGTTGTCAAGCTCGATGATGACAGCTTCAATACGGTCGTTGGCAGCATCTGTTTCTTTTGTCTTGCTTTTAAGACTTGTGATTGAACGCATCCCTTCTTGATTGGCGCCAGAAGCGTTGTTGGCCACTTCGATCATTTTATTGGTGCGCTCTGTGAGCTGAACAAATTTATTGGACAAAGTCTGAACCACTGTCACGCCACGTTCAGCATCGGAAGCCTGTTCAGAAGCACCTTTTGCAATGTCTTCAACGGTCTTAGCCACTTCATCTGCAGAGGCGCTGGCCTCCTGAGAGGTGGCTGCCAAATTTTGCGCAGATAGGGTGACTTCACTAGAAATATCTTGAATACTTTTGACAAGGGCACCAAGCTCTGTGACTGTTTCTGTAAAATACTGACCCAATCGTCCTAATTCATCGTCGCTCTTAATGTCAAATCGCACTGTCAGATCACCGTTTTTAACATGTTCCATGCCATAAAGAATATTTTTGACGTGGCCTGTGAGTCTTTGTGAGAATACATAGGAGATGACAAGCGAAAGGATGAGTGAAATGCCACCGATAATGAGGAGCGTCAACAAAATCTTGTTGATTTCACTTGAAATCTCCGATTGGTCAAATGAGCCGACAATGTACCAGCCTAAAGTGTTTTTATAGACGGCTGCATATTTGTTTTTGCCATTAGATCTATAGGAGACAAAATTTTTGCCCTCTTTGATTGCATCAGCGAGTGGTTTGAGTTTGATCATAGAGTCTTTTATTTCTGGTTTAAGGTCTTTGAACTCATCCGGTGTAGCTGCAGCCGCTTCTTCGAAGTTAACTGGGAGTCCGACATATTCGGGTTTAGGGTGGGTCATGGTGCGCATGTCAGGTCCGACCAAAATAATATAGCCATTGTTCCCTATTTTAAGTTCGTTTACCTTAGCAGCCAATGTAGCCAAAGAGACGTCTAAAGCCACTACGCCCACGGATTCATTGCTCCCATAGGAGTTATTGACAGGCGCAGCGATCGAGAGAACCAAATCACCTGAAGAAGCATCTTTATAGGGCGTAGTCCATACGATATCTTTTGCTGCGGTAGCATCGGTATACCAAGGTCTTCCTGTAGGGTCATAGCCTGGTGGTAGGTCTTGCTGAGGTCTTAGAATCATTTCTTTTGCAGCAGTGCCGATGTATGCGTTCTTAATGTCAGTGTCATTGGCGAGAATTGTATCGAAAAGCTTAATCATCCAGGCTTTGGAATCTGGATAAGAAATGACTTGTTGTACGTTTGCGTCATCTTGAAGAAGACTGGTGATATAAGAAAATTCTCTGAGATAATTCGTAATAATGATATCCGTTTGAATAGTGGACTGGATAGCCGAGGATTCCAACTTGTCTTTTAAAATATCACTGGATTGCTTGAACATTATAAAGCCCAAAACTAAAAGCGGAATTCCAATAAGAAGAATAAACATGGACATGAGTTTGAAACCGATGCCGCGTCTTACACGTGCCTCACTTGAAGTTGTTGTAAGTTTGTTAGAATTCGCCATAAATCCACCTCGCTATTTTTTGTTGTACTCATGGTTAGGGTGTCAAAAGTCCGTAGTTGATCTTATTCATACTTCATATAGTTCCGGAATGTTCAACTGGAACTATATGCAGTATGAATAATCGAGAAACTTACTTTTGACACTCTAATCAACATTTGTATTCCAAAAAAACGCCATCACGTAAGTGATCATTGATATAACGACCACTCATTAGACACCGCTTCTGCGTTTCTTCATTTACCCTGTGGAACTCAGTGCATATATTCTGCCATCCTGCTTTGACATGGATGGTCCCATCAACATCTATAATCCCAACTGGAATTTTTGCGATTCGGTAAAGCTTATCTGCCATTTCCTGAAGAAGAGGTACATCCAACAAATCTGCAAATCTATATTCCACGGGAAAACCTCCAGACACTCTTTCACTTTTACTCCTTACCCATTATTTTCCCCCACTATCAGTTGATTTTAAAAAGAATCCTTTTATTGAGGCTCCGAGAAAGAATACTTGCATGAGATCAACACATGAGGGTATGTATTTTGAGTAGTCATAGACGCGTTGACCCAAAATTATGATTATCATTTTTATGTGAAGTTGAATAACACGCATCACCTATGCGGTTTAAAATGAAGGAGGAACGATGAATAGTATAGCCCTTATTGAGAAGCTCAGCAACGCTTCTGGAGCACCCGGATTTGAAGAGGAAGTAACAAAACACATAAGAGAAGCAATATCCAGCACCGACGTCATCAAAGATCCTATGAACAACCTTTTTATCAACGAAAAAAGAGACCTGAGCAAACTGACCCTTATGCTCGATGCGCATTCAGATGAAGTCGCTTTTATGGTTCAATTTATTCAAGACGATGGACTTATTCGATTCCTCCCTTTAGGTGGCTGGGTTCTCAACACCATACCCGCTCACTCGGTTAAAATCATCACGCAAGAAGGCAAAGAAATTATAGGCATCACAGGTTCTATACCGCCCCATTTCTTGTCCGAAATAGAAAAGAATAAAACGTTGGAAAATTCTGATCTATTTATTGATATTGGTGCCACTAGCCGTAAAGAGGCTATGGAAACTTATGGCGTGCAAGTAGGGGATTCCATTGTTCCCGATGTGGTTTTCAGATATAATCCCGATAACCAACTCATGATTGGCAAAGCATTTGATAACAGACTCGGCTGCGCGGCGGTAATCCAAATTCTAGAATCCTTAAAAGACCAGAACTTCACCATCAACGTCGTCGGCGCAATTGCAACTCAAGAAGAAGTGGGTCTTAGAGGCGCTATCGTCACAGCACAGCGCATCAAACCCAATCTCGCTATCGTCTTTGAAGGCTCACCCGCCGATGACAGATTTGCAAAAGCCGATGCGGCACAGTGCGTACTCGGAAGCGGCCCACAAATTAGACATCGGGATAATTCTATGATTACAAACCCAAAACTTATTCGCATGATTAAACAAACAGCCAAATCTATATCAATGGAGATTCAAAGCACCGTCCGGTCAGGCGGCGGCACCAATGGTGGTTCTATACATCTCGCCGAATCTGGCATCCCTACTTTAGTCATTGGTATCCCTACACGGTATATCCACACACATTATTCGATCAGTCATCTAAGAGATTTCGAAGATTCCGTTCGCCTCGTTGTAGAATTTATCAAGCAACTTAAACCGGAAGATATTGAAAACTTATAGACATACTTAAAAAGCCTACAGTTTTAAAGTGCCATTTGCACTTTAAAACTGTAGGCTCTTCAATGAGACTAATCGAATGTTCAATTTCTTGAATTGACTTACAAACCGCTTTGACCCACACATCTTCTTCAATCCCCAACTCTTTACTTTAACTTAGAGCTGCGCAGACCTACGTGTTTTATCAATAAAGATAAATACAACCACAATCACTAAAAAGAGAATCGATGGACTCATGGCCGCAATACGGGTATTATATCTTTCTCCAATATATCCCATCGCATAAGGTATGATCATACCTCCTAGGCCACCACTTCCAACCAGTAGTGCAAACACAGTCCCTGCGGATGCTGGATAATGTTGACTCCCAAAAGTGGCAATTAACGGCCATTGACTGGAAAAAGAAAATCCCAATCCGATGATGACAAACCACATCATCCCTTCACCTAATTCAAAACCAGAGAGCAAGACAAACAAAGAAGCAAATGCAGCCAAAATAATAATGATGTATTTAGTGTTATATTTTAAGGCCAGGTAACCGCACATAAAACGACTGATAGTAACGGATGCCCAAAAGGCCGCTACTGCTATGCCGGACTTAAAAATACCAAAATTCATATTTTCTTTTAAAAACGTAGACATCCATCCCCAACTACCGACTTCAGACCCCGTATATAAAAACATACATAAACAGATTAACAAAAATCGGCCATCCGTCACTAGCCCTTTAAAAATCGGCCATGAGATGCTTTCTTCATTCTGTTGATAGGGCACTTTTTCAATCGCCAATAAGACTGTCAAAACAGCCGAAACTAAGCCCAGAACAAAATAAAATATCTGCCACCGAATGCCAAGTGCGATGACCGCTCCAGCGATAATCGGACCAATAATTGCTCCAATTCCAAAAAAAATCGAAACCATATTCACGTAAAAACTCGCCTTGTGAGGATTCAAATCGACTACAACTGCATTTGTAATCGACTCAATAATGCCTCCAAAACCGCCAATTAGCGCCATAACAAGACAAGCAACACTGAAATTGTTGGAAAAAGGAAACACGATCAAAGAAACGGCAAAGCCACCAGTCGCAATTTCAAGAATGGTTTTCTTACCAATGCAATCCGCTAAGACGCCACCAATTAAAACAAAAGCAACAAATCCAATAAAGTTAGCCGTAAAGATAAAACCAGATTGAGTCAAAGTTAGAGAGAATGTTTTAGATATAGACGGCAACATAGGACTGTACGAGGTTAAAACCATGCCAAAAGCCATGGTGATTAAAAAGCATAAATATGTAACGATTTTATTTTTCATGTCATCCCTATTCTTTTTAAACGTATGGCCTTCTATATCTACAGACTTATCACTTGGATCAGGATACGAAATGCGCACACCTTTTGAACTTGAATGAAGCGCTTTGGCATCACTCAATATTCTCATCATATCATTTTCGCATCCATAAAAAAGTAGAGTTGATACAATTTGCACTATCAATACTCTACAGCATTATTTTTTCTAAAGATCTCCAATACATTTTCTTCAACCTCCACTTGATTGCGCAGTGTTCTGACAATATTCCATTCCTCACCATGCTCAGCAAAGCCACTTGGTTCAACACGTATCAACGGGGATAATGATTCCATCTCCAACATTTGATGACCGACAAAAGTTTGATAGGACGAACCCCTATCCACATAGTGCCCATTTATTAAATGCTTATATTGCTTAACAAATAACAATTCTTTAATATAATAAGCGGCAAATCCGGATTCATTTGAAAATCCAATTTTCATATTCTCGCCTTTATTATGTTGGATATAGACAAATTTTTCGCCCCATCGAATCCTAGGATCATTCACATTTGTGCCAGGCCATAAAACAATGTTTGCATTTGGAATTAGTCCTGTATCGTGGCTGATCATTGGAATAATTTCGAGACCACCAGGTTGCATCATGGTAACTGCCCATACTGCCAAATCCACAGCCCACATCCCTCTATTATAAATTCGATGACGCACTTGCACACGTGCTGAACCTTCCTGAAGGACGATTTCAAGTTCCTTCTGCACATTAGATTTTGATTCAGTAGCCTGAATCAGTCGAATGCCATTTTCAATCAGTTCCCATTGCAGAGGTGTATTATCGGGTTCATATGTCCGAGGATAACTTTCAGGACCGTGCCAGATTCTGTGACCGCCATATGCCCGCCATCCGTTAGGCTCTTTATACTCTGTTACTTCACAGAGCATATTTTCATCTCCTACAAAAGCATAACAGATAATCCTTGGCCCATAGTCCAGCGTTACAGCCATTTCTATAACGCCATTTGTTAAAAATGCACAACGTCCGTGATGAGGCATGATTTTCTCTGATATTTGTAGGTGTTCCATTGAACAGGTCTCACTTCCTCACTAAATAAATATGCACTTTAGCCATCGTTAGCTAGATTTCGATTTAGAGAGGATATCAAACGCCACGGCAAATAGAATAACCATCCCTTTGATCGCCTGTTGTAAATCTATTGGAACACCTATAATTGACATCCCGTTATTCATGACACCCATGATAAACATGCCAATAATTGCTCCAGAGACTTTACCCGATCCACCATATACCGAAGCCCCACCGATAAAACATGCTGCAATTGCATCAAGTTCGAATCCTGAACCTGCTCTAGGTGTCCCTGCATTCAATCTAGCAGCAAATAATATCCCTGCAACTGCCGCTAATATGCCCATGTTGACGTTTGTTATAAAAATCAGTTTTTTAGTATTGATACCCGACAGTTTTGAAGCCATTTCATTGCCACCAATTGCATAAATACGCCGCCCTATAACTGTTTGTGTCGTGATAAATGTATAAAAAATAATGATTGCGAATAGAATAACAAGTTGAATAGGTATTCCATTATAAATAGAAAGTGAATAAGTGATGAAATTTATTGCACCCGCTATCATGGTCAATTTGACTACGAAAAGCCATATCGGTAACGTTTCAAACTGATATTTAACCGAATCATTTCTCTTTACAATTTCCCGCCATACAATGACCAAAGTAATGAGCATTCCGGATAAAAGCGCTACCATATTGTACCCATCTATATTTAAAAAATCAGGTACATAAGCATTACTAATGGATCTAAAGAAATCTGGAAAGGGACCAATAGACTTGCCGTCCAATACAACAATCGTCAATCCTCGGAAAGCCATCATAGAAGACAAGGTTGTAATAAATGCAGGTACACCCATGTAAGCCGTCCAAAAACCTTGCCAAGCACCGATTGCAGCGCCTGTTAATATCCCTACGATGAGAGCAACTGAAACCGGCATACCATGATTGATGATCATGACAGATACAACCGCCCCAACGAACCCAGCAACCGAACCTACAGACAAATCTATACGACCGGTAATGATTACAGCTAGCATACCTATGGCAAGAACTAAGATATAACCATTTTGAAGAATAATGTTTGTAATGTTTAAGGGTTTCAACAACACATAATTCGTTGCAATTTGAAAGTAAATGATGATAGCAACGAAGGCGATCAAAAGGTTATATTGTTTAAAGTTTTTCTTTAATAAAATCCCCATTTTTTCCATAACTCATCTCCTTTTATCAAATAATCAGTTTCATTATTTTTTCCTGACTAGCCTCTGCTTTCAATAATTCACCTCTTATCTTACCATTGCTCATGACATAGATCCGATCACATAAGCCCAATATTTCAGGAAGTTCAGATGATATGAAAAGTACTGCTTTTCCGTTTTCAACCAGTTGATTAATAAGCTTATAAACTTCATGCTTTGCCCCAACATCTATACCTCGAGTAGGTTCATCAAGAATATAGACCTCAGATTCACAAAAAATCCATTTAGCGAGCACAACCTTTTGCTGGTTCCCTCCGCTTAAGTTGAAAACCTTTTGGTGTACATTTGTACATTTGATTTTAAAATTGTCAACAACTACATTGGTGGTAGCAATTTCTCGATTCATGTCAATAACCTCAAGACGAGATACCCGCTTTAGATTTGATAAAGTAATATTATTTTTAATTGTGCTGTCCAAAATCAATCCTAAACCTTTTCTATCTTCTGATACATAAGCGACACCGCTTTTTATGACTGAATCAACCCTTCTTGTATCTATCTGCTTACCATTTACATACACTTCACCTGAAATATTTTTGCCATAGCTATGTCCAAAAACACTCATAGCGAGTTCGGTCCTGCCTGCTCCCATAAGGCCTGCAATACCCACAACTTCACCGGCTTTTACTTCTAAATTGATATCATCACATATTTTTCTGTTGTTTTGATGTGGATGATAAACTGTCCAATTTCTAATTTCAAATAACGTTTCTTTGATTTTTGCATTTCTCAGGGGATATAGATCTGTAATTTCTCTACCGACCATTCCTTTTACAATTCTATCCTCATCCACCAGATCTTTTTTCATATCTAATGTTTCAATGGATTTGCCATCCCTTAAGATCGTCACACGTTCCGCAACTTTCATAATTTCGTTCAATTTGTGGCTAATGAGAATGGCTGTAATGCCATTCTGTTTTAATGACAATAAGAGATTCATCAGTTTGTCACTTTCCTTCTCATTCAAAGCCGCAGTGGGTTCATCTAAGATTAAAAGTTTGACATCTTTTGAAAGCGCTTTTGCAATTTCAACAAGTTGCATCTTTCCAACCCCAATATTTCTGACAAGCACATTGACATCTTCCTCAAGACCAACTCTTTTAAGAAGCTTAGCTGCTTCTATCTTGGTTTGATCCCAGTCGATGATGCCAAATTTGCTGATTTCTTTTCCCAAAAATATGTTTTCTGCAATAGAAAGATTGGGCGTAAGCGCAAACTCTTGATGGATGATACCCACGCCCTTCTCTTCACTTTGCTTGAGTGTTTTAATTTGATAAGGAAGACCTTCAAATAGAATTTCACCACTATAAGTCCCCTTAGGGAGTACGCCGCTGAGAACCTTCATCAGTGTTGATTTTCCTGCGCCATTTTCACCCACTAGCGC
>JBBRGL010000020.1:0-16531 GCA_038240675.1 Peptostreptococcales bacterium | reverse complement strand
GATGTGTTTGGTGGTCTCAAGCAGGAAATCCAAATTATTCTCAACCCCATCAAAATGCTTGAGCTTAAAATATCACAAAATGATTTGACGAATGCTTTAAAAGGACTAAACATAAGCTTCCCAATTGGTGAAGCTGACCTGAATGGCGTGCGCTATACACTCAGAGTTGACGAAAGTTTGAAAACCGTCGCTCAAATCGAAAATGTATTGATCCGTTCGCCCAGCGGCACACAAGTACTGCTCAAAGACGTGGCACAAGTAGTAGACACCAGTGAAAACATCACTTCCTTTAATAAAACCTACGTCAAAGATGGCACCAACGAAACCTTCAGTTCTGTCTCTTTGAGAGTGACGCGTAAAGCCAGCAGCGACGTTATTGGCGCCAGCAATGCCATCAAGAAACTCATCGTCGATAAAAAAGGGATATTGTATCCTGCTGATTTAAAACTGACAGTCGTCAACGATTTGGCTGTAAATGTAAACCGTGATATCAGCAATATCCAGAGCAATGCACTTTCTGGCCTCATTGTGGTGGTCATCGTTCTCTTCCTCTTTATTGGAATCAAGGAGGCAATCATCGTCTCCATCACTATTCCCCTTTCCCTCCTTGGGACACTTGGCATTCTCAATTTATTTGGGATTACCTTTAATACCTTCGCCATTTTGGGACTCATCGTGGCGTTGGGGCTTTTGGTGGACAACTCTATCATCGTCATGGAAAATATTGATCGGCTCAAAAAACTGGGCGTTTCTACAAAGCAAGCGGCTTCTGTGGGAACAAATCAGGTGGCATTTCCCCTTTTGTCCTCAACCCTCACTACGGTGGCGGCTTTCTTCCCCTTGGCTATTTTGCCAGGCATTTTGGGGGATTTTATTTCCACAATTCCTATTGTCATTATTATTACGCTGACTGTTTCCTTATTCGTCTCTATTTTGATTACGCCGGCTATTGCCTCTCGAATCCTCAAAGACCATGTCCATAAGGCGACACCTCCACGGCGCAAAATATTGTCCGACCTCATTCTGGTGAGTATAGTAGCAGCATCAAGTTATTATGCTTTCGCCAATAATGGGACAGCAGTTCTTTTAGGACTTTCGGGCATGCTGATATTCACCACACTTTTTGCCATAAAGCTTTTCACTCACAAAGAAATTACAGAAGAATCGCTTTCAGTGGTGCGTTATGGGGGCTTGATCCGAAAAATTGTCTCCTCCCGTAAGTACAAAGCGTTGACTATCTTCCTTGGCGTCGTGGTCTTCCTCGGAAGCTTGAGCGTGTTTTTCACAGGCTTACTCAAGGTAGATTTCTTCCCTCGCAGCGAACCCAACTCGGTCAATTTGGTTGTTGACCCTCCTGGAGGCGTAACCCTTGAGGATACAGCGGCTATTACAGAAAGAGTGCTGACTTTACTTCGGTCAAATCCAAACGTGGCCATTATAAACGTCACCATTGGCGGCAATGAAATTGACAGAGCCACCATCTCAGCTGAGCTTGTATCCAAAAGAGAGCTTACAGAATCCGGATTTGCAGTGGTGGATAAAATCGAACAAGCAATTCGCAAAATTCCAGGCGCTCAAATTACAGTTTCGGGGGTCGCTGCTGGACCGCCAGTGGGCAAACCTATAGGATTTAAGCTTGTCGGGGAAGACCTTCAAGGTTCTCGAGCTTTGGCGGAGCAATACTCAAAAGTCCTAAATGGCCTTGAAGGTGTTTATAACGTCGAAGTATCAGCAAAGCAAGGGGTCATGCAGATTTATATCAATGTACGCGAAATGAAAGCTCAGACCTATGGTCTCACAAGTCTAAGCATAGCTCAACAGCTTCGGGGGTATGTCAGCGGTACAGTGGCAACCACGGTGCGAATCCAAGGGGACGACGTCCAGGTAGTCATTAAAAAGAATCCTAAACAACTCAAGGATTTTCAAAACATCAAAAATCTTTATGTGACCTCGAACACAGGCGAAATGATTCCTCTTTCTAGCATAGTGGATTTTGAAGAGCAAGAGGGCATCTCCAGCATTAAGCATGAAGGTCAAGAACGGGTGATCACCTTGACGGCCGACCTCAAAAAAGGGTACAACGTCAATGATGTGGTCAAGCTATTCAATGAGCAAACGGCGAGTATGCCACTTCCTACAGGTGTAAGACTTGATTTGGGCGGTGATGTCGCCGATATATCTCAAAACTTTATCTCGTTATTTCAGAGTTTAATTCTTGCAGTATTCTTGGTGTTTATTATCCTGACGGTGCAGTTCAAATCCATCGCTCAGCCCTTTGCAATTTTACTCACAGTGCCAATGGCGCTTATCGGCGTTATATGGGGACTGATTCTTACAGGCAATGACTTTGGTTTCTATGCTTTTATGGGTATGGTTGCATTGGTGGGAATTGCCGTCAATGATGCCATTGTCCTTATCGACTACATGAATTATTTGCAGAGTGAAGGGATGAATCGCCTGGATGCTATAGTAAAAGCCGGAATGACACGTTTTAATCCCGTACTTGCAACAACGCTTACGACTATTGCAGGCATATTGCCACTTGGCTTTAAAGATCCAACTTATGCACAACTGGCGTTCTCGCTAATATTCGGGTTACTCGTGACAACATTTATGACCCTGGTTTATATTCCTATCGCCTATTCCATCATTGAGGCGTTTAAACAAAAGCATATGAAAGCAAGCGGAGGTGACGTTTTATGAAAAAAATTATCATAGTACTCATGGTTTTGACTTTAGTTTTGACGGGTTGTGCTTCTCAGGCGCCCAAAGTAGAACCAGGCAGTGAGACAGACGCCATACCCGTGGCCGTTTCATCCGCCAGTAAAAAAGTCATTCAAGATTTGTATTTAGGTGTTGGAAAAATCAAGGCAGGCACGGTTCTCGATATTTATACAGGTGGAAGTGGTGAGGTCAAGGACGTCTTTGTGGCCGTTGGGGATAGAATTAAGATCAATCAAGTGCTGTTTCAGCTTGACAAAGGAAATTTGGACAACAATTATGCAACGACAGAAAGTCAGTTGAGAACCCGTCGCGATAACCTTAAACTCCAACTCTCCGACAGTCAAGTGAGTTACGACAAGAAAAAAGAGCTTTTTACAAGTGGGGCACTTTCACAGTCCGAGCTTGATTTGGCTCAGAGTCAACTGGACAATTTAAAAACCCAATACAAAGATGCCGTAACAGCCTATGGCAATCAAGTGGGGACTTTGAAGGATGCGTTGTCCGACAGAACGGTAAAAAGCCCCATAGGCGGGCGTGTGGCCAGTATCAGTATTCAAAAGGCGGACTCCGTTCAAAACAAAGTGGCGCTTCAAATCATGGATGATACCATCATGCAGGTAGAAGCCCAAATTTCTGGATCATTGCTGGATACATTGTTTGTCGGCGGTCATGTGGTCGTCTATCCCGATGGGGACAGAAAGGTAGCCCTGAAGGCAGAAATCATCACCATGAGCGGAACGGCTGATGCGAAAACAGGCCTCTATCCCATTGCTGCAGTCATTGAAGACAGAGACGCTCAGTTGAGAAACGGTGCATATGCAGAACTAGAGTTTCTCATCAACGAAAGAGAAGCCATCCTAATTCCGAAAAAAGCGTTGATTAAACGGGGCGAAACCCAAATTGTCTTTGTTGCTGTTGACGGAAAAGCTGTAGAACGTGAAGTAAGAGTTGGTTTAAGCGTCGATCAATGGGTAGAAATCTTCTCTGACATACAAAAAGATGACCAAATTATCGTTGAAGGTCAACGATATGTCAAAAATGACAGCGTAATTTTAATCACAGAGTGAAGATGAAAGAAGAGCAATGATTCAACATCGACGCGAAGGAAGCAAAGGTAAACAGACGCTAAGGACGCAAATGGGGGACTCACCCTATTTTGCGTCCTTACGTCTTTTGCATCACCTTGGCGTCCTTCGCGTTGATTCTTTTGAATTGATTTTTTGTTTTGGTTTGTGACATTACTCTATATGACTATTCTAATTGATAATGGTTATTTGTTTCAATGCATGCTGAATGCATTTGCTATCAAGCGTTACAGACGATGCCATACGTTTGATAATGATAATCTCTAATGGATATAAGTCATAAAACCAAAAATAGTGTAAATCCATTCTTTTGACCTTGTAATGCCGTATAATGAAGAGTAGAAACGGCGGAGGAATAGAATATGTCAAAAGAAAGCACAAATAGTCAGAAAGCCATAGTGGTTTTATGGTTAGTAATGGGACTGAATTTTACAGTTTCAGTTTTTAAAATTATTGTTGGAACTATGGCCAACAGTGGCAGTATTATAGCGGACGGTTATCATTCGCTCAGTGATGGCAGTGGTAATATAGTTGGGATCATTGGACTGACTGTAGCAGGTAGGCCGCAGGACGCAAGTCATCCCTATGGTCATAAAAAATTTGAGACTTTATCGAGCCTAATGATTGGTGTACTGCTCTTCCTTGTGGGGTGCAAAGTCGCTTACGGATCTGTACTCAACATTATGAACCCCAAAATACCAGAAATCTCTATACTCAGTTTTGCTGTCATGGTGATGACTTTAGTGGTCAATATTTTTGTCGTCAGTTATGAGCGCGCTCAAGGTGTTGAACTCACTAGTGATGTATTGGTATCGGATTCAGAGCATACAAAGAGCGACGTAATGATTACCAGTGGCGTTATTGTGACCATGATTTTACTCAAGCTTGGATTTCCGCCTATTATTGACGGTGTGGTTTCGCTGTTGATTTCTGTTTTTATATTTAAAGCAAGCTACACGATTTTCAAAACATCGAGTCACGTATTAGCCGACGCAGCTGTCCTTGACAGTGAAGAGATACGGCAAGTGGTCTTGACCTGCGAAGGCGTAATGGGTTGCCATAAAGTAAGGAACCGTGGGAGACAAGACGATATTCACATCGATCTCCATGTGTTGACACATCCTGATATGACGGTTCTAGAAGCCCACGCAATGGAGCACACCATCGAAAAAGTGTTGAAGGAAAAATATGGGGAATGCGTATCCTCTATTGTCCATGTAGAGCCTTTCAATGAAGGCGGCCACTGAAATATTGAACATTGCCCTCTCTTGTGAGTCTAAGAGGGGGGAATTTGTTTTAAAGCTATTAAATGATTAGCGTGTCAAAAGCCCTTAGTTGATCCTATTCATACCGTATAGAGTTCCGGATGGTTCAACTGGCACTCTATGCGGTATGAATAGTCGAGAAACTTGCTTTTGACACGCTAATCAAGATTAGGGAGTCAAAAGCCCTTAGTTGATCCTATTCATACCGCATAGAGTTCCGGATGGTTCAACTGGAACTCTATGCGGTATGAATAGTTGAGAAACTTGCTTTTGACACGCTAATCTTAATTGATGGAATTTTGTACGTTCTCAGAATTTCTCTGATATAATATGAGGAGAAGATTATGAAAGTGAGATAAAGGAGAAGGGCTATGGAGGAGAGCGTTTTAAGAACCGTTGAGGCACTCAAGGCTAACGGATTTGAAGTGATGTATTTTGAAACTCAAGAAGCGGCTAAAACGGCCTTACTAGCGGATATTGATTCAGGTTCGACTGTTGGTATGGGCGGATCTATGACTTTGCAGGAAATGGGCATACATGCATTGCTCAAAGAGCAAGGAAACCCGATATTTTGGCACTGGCTTGTAGCGCCGGAAGTACGGAATGCAGTGCGGATGTCCGCTAGTCATTCCGATGTTTATCTTTCCAGTACCAACGCACTCACAGAAGATGGCAAACTCATCAACATCGATGGACACGGCAATCGAGTAGCTTCCATGGTTTATGGGCACAAGGCTGTCTATATCATCGCCGGCGTCAATAAAATAGCTGAAAACTTCGAAGCCGCCCACAGACGGATTAAGGAAGTGGCCTGCCCCAATAATGCCAAGCGCTTAGAGCTTGATACGCCTTGCCGCCATACTGGAAAATGCAACGACTGTAAGTCGCCACAGCGCATGTGCAATGCCACTGTTATTCTCGATAGAAACCCTGGCAACGCAAAATTCAAGATTTATTTGATCAATGAAACGCTAGGATACTAGTGAGAGGCAATCCATAAGGAGTAACAATGAAAAAGGAAATCATTAAAGCGCGCTGTACCCACATGGACGAAGAGGGGAACGGCGTTATCAACTACAAAGGAACGCTCATTCAAGTGCCTCATTTAATTGAAGGCGAAGAAGGGGTTATACAGATCCACCGACACAAAGAGCAGGTCTTTGGACGACTGGTTGAAATGACGCAGAAATCACCTCTACGGGCTGAGCCTCCTTGCCCTTATTATTATACATGTGGCGGTTGCCAACTCCAGCATCTCAAGACAGATGCCCAAAATGCCTTCAAGCAGCAAACAGTCGAAAAGTTGCTTTCTCCATTTGGTCCTGTAGAAGCGCTCATCACCATGCCAGACCCTCTCCGCTACCGCAATAAAAGCCATACAACCTACGCAGTGAATAGAGGGGCTATCGTCAGTGGCATCTATGAAGCGAGAAGTCACCGGCTCACTTCCATAGACCAGTGTATGATCCAAAACGAACAGGCTGACGCCATTGGACTCACGATACGAAAGATGCTGCCGTCTTTCAAGCTCATGCCTTACGACGAAGATTCAGGACAAGGTTTTTTAAGACATGTTCTGGTGCGGGTGGGTCATTATTCAAAACAGGTTATGGTGGTTCTTGTCGTTGCCACACCTGTGTTCCCTTCCAAAAATAACTTTATCCAAAAACTTAAGACCCTTCATCCGGAAATTACGACCTTGCTTTTGAATGTCAATAATAGACGCACCAGTATGGTACTCGGTCACGATGAACAGGTCCTCTTTGGCAAAGGTTATATCGAAGACACACTCTGTGGTCTGACCTTTAGACTGTCTCCAAAATCCTTTTACCAAGTGAACCCGCCGCAAACCCAAATACTCTATGGCAAAGCCGTTGAATTTGCAGGACTAACAGGTAAGGAGCGCATCATAGATGCCTACTGCGGCATTGGCACCATTAGTCTTATCGCCGCACAAAAGGCCAAAGAAGTTATAGGCGTGGAATTAAATGAGGACGCGGTCAGAGATGCCATTGCAAACGCCAAAACAAACAGTATCAAAAATACGCGTTTTGTAAAGGGAGATGCTGGCGAATTCATGGTTCAAATGGCTGTCCAAGGCGAAATTTTTGATGTTGTTCTACTGGATCCTCCAAGAAGTGGCTCAGATGAACGTTTTCTGAATTCCCTGATCAACTTAATGCCAAGCCGTATTGTCTATGTATCCTGCAATCCAGTGACCCTTGCGAGAGATCTAAAAATACTCACAAAACGGGGCTACAAAGTAGAGACCATACAACCTGTAGACCTTTTTCCGATGACCTATCACGTAGAGACTGTCGTCAAGCTCGTCAGGCAGATGGGTTCTGTGATTCGAACAGAAATCAGTCCGCCTATAATATCCTCTCCAAAACCCGCACCTCTAAACCATAAAGATCGAGGTCCCAAAAAGCCCCACAAAGGCCGCGTCAAAAAGATGAGAGGTTAAGAGGGTAAGAACCGAATTATTTGTTGATAGATAGGAGGATTTTCATGTCTACTGATGTTGGTGATACGGGTATTCGAAATGCATTAAGGGTATCGCCTGAGAAGATTTCGAATTTCGAGTATATCTTTCAGACTATAGCGTGTGTTGTTCTTGTTCTTGATGAAAAGGGGACTGTTAATTTTATTAACGATAATGGCAGTCTACTCTTTGAATACGAGACCGGCGAATTGATAGGCCAAAACTGGTTTTCTACGTGTCTTGAGGAGACGATTCGCGAAGACCGACAAAGTTATTTTGATAAAACCATACTAAGGTTTTCTGGAAAAGTTCAAATATCTAGTCAAATGCAAGGGGATGATCAAAGACTAAATTATAGGACAACACCTCTCTCCCACGAAAACGCTGTTGTGACCAAAAATGGGAACACGCGCATCATCATGTGGCGGAATTATCCTTTATACCTAACTAACGGTAATTTCGAAGGACTTTTATGTATTGGAGAAGACATTACACACTATAGAGAAACAGAAAAAGTTCTTCAAGTGGCGCTTTCTAAGCACAAGGCTTTATTTGAATGTTTTCCTTTGGGCATATCGGTAACAGATGAATTCGGTGAGATTATAGAAAACAATCGTCTTGCCGAAAAATTATTATCGACAGTGCGTTCGGATCATGATTTGAAAGAGTTCGGGACGCCAAATTGGAAAATTCTACGGTCTGATGGGAGTTACTTGCCTCCAACAGAATATCCGAGTTATCAATCCCTCAGTACAGGGCAGTCAGTACATAACGTTGAAATGGGAATCATCAATTCGGATTGTTCTACAACTTGGGTAAGTGCCAGCGCTGCTCCTATGGATCAGGAGGGTTATGGTGTCATTGTGACCTACAATGATATCACTGAGCGCAAACGCCTAGAAGATTTGTTGGTGGCGAGGGAGAGGCTACGTGAGTTTGCAGATCGACACACCTTGGAAGAATTGATACAATTTCTACTTGATCAAGCTCAAAAACTCACGCAAAGTAAAAGTGGGTACGTTAGTATTCTAGATGCATCTCAGAAATCGTTAGGCATTCAAGCAGACTTCAGGTCCGTATTGAGAGAATTGTCAGAAGGCGCTTCGCAAAAGGGTAGAGGGTATGTTGGACGTGAAGAGGACATTGAAGACTGTGTTCGAACTGCTGAGCCCATAATTCAAAATGACAAGATGGTGAAGCATCAGGGAGAAGCCCTGCTGGAAGAGGATAGTTTGTTGCTCAGACAAATGGTGGTTCCTGTTTTGAAGGGGGATCATGTCACGGCTGTGATTGTCCTTCAGAATAAGCCAGTTTATTATACTGAGCATGATGTGGAAGCAGTTAGCCAGCTTTCAAGCTTGGCGTGGGATATTATTGGAAGAAAACAGGCTGAATTGGCACTTGAAGAAATCAACTTAAAGCTACAAGAAGCGTTGGCTCGAGAGCAACTTTTGGCGAACACGGATGAATTGACTGGGCTCAATAATAGAAGACGAATCGTTGAGATAGCAAACCACGAAATCTTGGTTGCTAAGCGTTATCATCAGCCACTTTCAATTCTCGTGTTTGATCTTGATCATCTCAAGTGGGTCAACGATACCTATGGACATTCAGAAGGCGATGCTGTAATAAAGCAAATATCTAGAATTGCCTTGGAGGAGTTGCGTACTTGTGATGCCATTGGGCGAGTAGGCGGTGATGAATTTATTATCTTGCTGCCGAAGGCGCATGCTGAGCAAGCCCGTCAAGTGGCGGAACGCATTCGGTCTAAGGTGTTGACATGTGTTTTGAGTCAAGTGTCGAAGTCGGTTAAAATATCCATTAGCGTTGGGATAACGGAGTACGTACCAAATGACAATGACGAAACAACTGCGAATGCTCTTATTTGTGAGGCAGATAGAGCAATGTACTCTGCCAAGAATCAAGGGAGGAATTTAGTTGTGGTAAGCGGCACAAAAGCTTGAAACTTAGCATCAGTATTTAAGGAATATCTAACTGAGAGTGGTTCTAAAGAGTCAGGCCCGATGTTGCACTAAAAAGTGCATGAATGGGCCTGATTTTTTAGTTGTTTTGTGGGTTCAATTTGCTTTTGTTTGGAGAAGAGATTTGTGTGATGTGTATTCGAAAATGTCCTAAAATACCACAGCATGCGTATGGCATAGTGAATCGAAAGGGTTGTACGGCGCTTCGCGTGGGACGGTTGTGAGACGGTTGTATGGGAGTGATTGTTTTGGGGTCGAGACCAGTTTAGGTCACTTTATGCTCATGATTTGAGTGTCAAAAGCAAGTTTCTCAAATATTCATACTGCATATAGTTCCAGTTGAACAATCCGGAACTATATGCAGTATGAACAAGATCAACTACGGACTTCTGACACCCTAATCAATCTGCTATTCAGAAAACAGAATCTCTTGCGTTACAATAGGACATTAACACTTATGGTTCAGATTTGCTTTTGTTTGGAGAAGAGATTTGTTGACCAAGAGCTGGTAAACTGTTAAAATATAATTGAAAGGATTCATTTTTGAAATGCGCATTAAAATGTAATAATTACAATTAAATAGATAATAGACAGTGGATCTTCACGCTTTTTAGTCATTTTTTATTGGTTGTTAAAATGTTTTTGATTGCAATATGAAGAAAAAGATTATATTCATAATGTATACGCGTTAGATAGACAAATATGATTAGAGTGTCAAAAGTAAGTTTCTCGACTATTCATACCGCATAGAGTGCCAGTTGAACCATCCGGAACTCTATGCGGTATGAATATGATCAACTAAGGCCTTTTGACACCTTAATCAAATATAATAGAATAAGGAGCTAATTATGATGTTAAAACGAAAAATGGTTTCAATGCTTATGATTATGGTTCTCGTCTTGTCTCAATTTTCAATGGTGTCTTTTGCAGAACCGGTTACGGACAGACTACTCAATTTAAATGTAGCTGTAAAACAGAATGGAACGACTTTTACGGAAGTAAATTGGAGTACCCTTGATACAAAAGAAGCAATTAATCTTGCGTTTTCTTTCGGTGTGCCGGTTCAAGGAGATGGAATATATACAGAAAATCAAGTTGTAAAGTATATGGATACTGCAAGCTTTTTATTGGCAAAAGGCTTTAATTTGGATTCTGGAACTGGCCCATTTGAGTTAAGTTTTGGACCTAAAAAAGTCGGGACTCTTACTGTGGCAAATGATTTGGGCAATAAAACAATAACAGCAAACATTGTTTTTGATGGTGATCAAGATGTTTTTAATACAAATAACTGGTCAAATGTAAATATTACATTCAATGCAAACATTAAGTATAATAGAGCGGTTGGTAACGTGGAAGGCGGGTTAGAGACCTTTGAATTTCTCTCTAAAACCTTTGATATAATGGTACCAGCACTGCCTGTAGACATTACAGGTGAAAAAACAGGCATAAGAGTGGGACAGTTTATTGATTGGAAAGTCAAATTAGAAGGTAAAAAGGGTGCTACTCCGGCGGACGTAGTAGGTTATATTTTCAAAGACAATATAAGCAATGTTGGCACTTATGAACTTGGCAGTTTTAAAGTAAATACAACTGACAATGCAACTACCGCAACGCTTATAAATCCTGATTTTTTGGCAGATACAACTGAGCTAACCTACACTTTCCCTAGCGGTAGTAGTGGAGAACAGTATATCTTTTATCGAACTAAAATAACGGATGCAGTTTTTCAGTCTAACGGCAGTAAAACTATTCGCAATACAGGTAAGCTTTTTCTCGGTGCTATTGAAAAGTGGTCGGATGATGCGGATATAACATTTGTTGTGGAATGGATTAAAAAAGAAGGTGCAGTGACGATGTTTGACGCAACAACTAACTCAGGTCAGATCACTTGGTCAATCACGGCTAACCAACTCGGCGCCTATTTGACTAATGCGGTTATTACAGATCTTCTCAGTGATAAATTAAACTTTAATAGTGCGACGTTGAAAACGTATTCAAGCGGTGCTTGGAGCGTACCAGTACCGATAACTCCTACGGATTCGAATTCAAAGTATATTCTTGGGACTATTTCTACGCCTGTTCTATTAACTATAATAACAGAAGTGAATGGAACAACTTACAACATAGGTCACACTCTCCAGTCAATTGAAAATACGGCTACAATTATTTGGGATGGGCTTGGAAATGGCATTGGATCAAGTAAAACAGTTGGTATTGGACTAAATCCAATTGATAAAACAGCTGGAACATACAATAAATCAAGCCATACAATACCTTGGACCGTTGAAGTGAAAAAATCAGATGTTGGTTTAAACTTGAGGGTTATGGATTTGTTGGTCTACGGGTCTTCGGGTTTTGATGTTACTAAAATTGGAAGTCTCTATACAATAGAAGACAACGCAGCCAACGGGCTTAATCAAGTTAGTGATGCTGATTTCAAAAGCCTCACACCAAGCTATAATCAGAAATATAAAACAGGTTCTTTCATTCTTGCGAATGGTCAAGAATTAAAAGTATATACAATATCAAAAGCGGGTGTAGCTGTGGCCGACTTGTTAGTGATGACAGAGACTGGCGCTGCAGGTATTAGTGTTTCTGTAGGCAGCAAATTTTTCACCTTTGAAACAATTGTAACAAATCCTGACTTTTATGCAAAGAATGGAAATAAAACGGTCCGAAATGATACGGCTTTATTCATGGGGAGTTTTCTCATTAACAAAGACAATGTCAGTGTTAGCTATGATTCCAGCATTCTTAAAAAAGATATGTTGAAAAGAGAAAACGCTCTAGATCCTGACTTTAATAAAAACACAGTGGGATCGAACATAACTTCAGCATTTAACTACGCAGATAAAACAGTGGTTTATAGACTACATGTGAATGCAAATCAACTGACAGACTTAACAAATGATCTGACTACGAATGATGGACAAGCTTTAGGGACTATAACGCTTACGGATCAATTGCCAGCAGGCTGGGAGTTTGTAGAGATTGAAACAGGGAAGATGTTTAAGATCTATGAAGGAACTGGAAATGCAGATGGTACAGTTACTGCAGGAGCAGAGCCGGGTAATGTAGGCTTTATAACTGCGAATTTTTTGACTCCTGGACAGGTTGAATTTACCCTAACCGAACTAAAATGGCCTTACGTCATTTTATTAAAAGCAAAGCCCAATAATGCGACAATTGCTGGTTATTTTGATTCTAATAAAACGACAATACCAAGGAATAATGCAACTATTGTAGCTGCCAATTGGAGTACCGGTTCGACCACATATCAGGATGTGAGCATAACGAGTCAAATTTTAGGGAAAACATTGGTTCCTGCGGCTGGCGTACTGACATGGACTGTGGAATATAAACCTTACGCATTAGAACATACAGGAATCAGAATTGAAGATACCATTCCTCAGGATATTGAATTGAGAACGAATTCTGAGGGCGCGCTTAGTCTTATAGATGATAATATTGTTGTGACCAAACTGAAACTCAAACCAGATGGATCATACGAAACAGACGGCAATGTGCCACTTGTACTCGGTGCCTCTGGTAATTTATCTTATAACAGCACGACTCGGGTTATGACATTTAGGATACCTGAGGGCACAACGGATGTCGGATACCGTATGGTCTATAAAACAGATATTATCGGTAATACAGGGACCGCCATAAGTAACAGCGTTAAGCTCATTGGGAGTAGTGTCACTTCACAACCTGTGGCTTCAAACTATTCAGTTCAGGATGCGGATGCATCAGCAACAATGACAAGAAGCGGCTGGGTGGAAATCACAAAGAAGGATGGAATGGATAATGCCCTTTTAAGTAGTGCGCGTTTTGAAATACGAACTGTAAGTGGGAATAGCTTCAGAAACGGTATTACTGCTGCGAATGGGAAAGTGATCCTCAGAGGGCTTCCAATTGGTCAATACACGCTCCTTGAAACGAATCCACCTACCGGATATAACCTTGACAATAAAACTTACACTGTAACAGTATCCCAAAATTCCGGCACTTTTGTCACCTCAGTGGATGGTAAAACTGGAACGGATAGCAATAGAATCACTATTCAAAATATAAAAACAGGGACGCTGGGAACATTGAAACTCAGTAAAATACTGACTGGAAATGCGACAAATCCTACAAAAGATTTTGTGTTTACAATCAATGTTGTCGGTTTAAATGGAATCTACGAATATGTAGGGCATGGTGGCAAAGTGAATGGGTCCCTCGTATTTACAGCAGGAACTGCCGCTATTACGTTGAAGGGCGGCGAAGCTGTTAGTATTATGAGACTGCCTAAGGATTTAAATTACACTGTGTTAGAGAATGATTATAGACCTGATGGGTATGTAACAACTCAAACTGGCGAAACAGGGATCATACAAGCAGACGCTGTTTTAGAAGTTCTCTTTACCAATGCCAGAAATATTAGTTCTGGTGGTGGAACACCAACGCCGCCACCGGTTATTGTCCCACCACTAGTCGTTCCACCTGTTATTGTTCCGCCAGTCACAATGAAACCTAACCCTCCTGTGGTTAGGGTGGAGACACCGGTGGATACGCCGAAAGGTGGGGTTGTAGATGTTCCTGAAGGTGGGACTATCGTGGTCATCTCGACGCCCACTAATGGTACGGTTGTCGTGAAAGAGGATGGCACATGGACATATACACCGACTAAAGGTTTTATAGGAAAGGATCAGTTCACGGTCATGATTACTAATCCTGACGGCTCTATCGAAGAAAATATAATCGACATTGATGTAGAAGAGGTACCGCTGGCTTCCTTACCGCTACTCCCCAAAACAGGTGAAGTTCCTCCGCTACTCTATACGTTATTTGGTCTAATGATTTCAGGGCTTGGCGTATACCTACTGAAACGCGGTCAAAGGAAGCAACAGAAAAATTAAAGAATAGACGGGGCTGTATCAAAAAGCGATCCAGCCCCGCCGTATCGCAACGCTTGACGAATGCTCTTTTGTTGCGCTGAAGTGCATATGAAAAAATTTTAAAAAAACAAAATTTAAAAGGGACTGTATCAAAAGTTTTCACTTTGATACAGCCTTTTTTTGTTGTGCGCCTTTTATGCAATTTTTTAAATAGCGCTCTAAATTAAACCAAAGGGTCAGAAATAATAGTTTTAATGCGTTGGTGAGGTTAATTATTTTAAAAATGGGTAAAATTCAAATGAAGAACAAATGATTAGGGTGTCAAAATCCCTTAGTGTAACATATTGACGCCCTTATCCCAAATAATTGGAGGTAAACAAATGGACAAGTCTGAACGATAAGCGATAATCTCCTAGTGTAACGCAAGGGATTCTGTCTTCTGAATAGAAGATTGATTAGGGTGTCAAAAGTCCGTAGTTGATCTTGTTCATACTGCATATAGTTCCGGAATGTCCAACTGGAACTATATGCAGTATGAATAATCGAGAAACTTACTTTTGACACTCAAATCATGAGCATAAAGCGACCTAAACTGGTCTCGACCCCAAAACAATCACTCCCATACAACCGTCCCACAACCGTCCCACGCGAAGCGCCGAACGGCCCTTTTGATTCACTATGCCATACGAACGCTGTGGTATTATAGGACATTTCGAATACACATCACAATAATTGGAGGTAAACAAATGGAAAAGCAAAACATATTCGAAAAAAGCAGTTTATCCCTTTGGCTCAAAGAGGGCATTGGGACTTTCATCCCTGAATTAAATGAAGCTATTCAGTGTGATGTGTGTGTTGTAGGTGCCGGCATCACAGGGATCACAACGGCATATCGGTTAAATGCTGCTGGTTTTAAAGTGGTCCTTATTGACAAACAAGAACCCATACATTTGGCCAGTGGGAATACAACGGCTAAGTTTACTTTTCAACATGGGTTGATTTACAGTGAGCTTATAAAAAAACAGGGTTTAAACGCAGCTCAGCTATACTACGCCGCTCAATTGGAAGGTCTCGACTTTGTGCGCTCACTGATTGAAAAGCACCACATTCCCTGTGATTTTAAAGAAACGGCTTCTGTTGTCTATGCAGAAGATGAAGAGCACTATGTAGCTCTTTTAGAAGAAAAATCAGCATATGAACAGCTGAATATTCCCCATGAAATGATCCACGAGCTGCCTTTCAACATCAAAGGAATAGGTGGCTTAAAAGTGGATCATCAATTTGAGTTGAATCCAGTAAAGTATCTTGATTTTTTGTTGGGAGATTTGAAGCACAAAGGTGTCTTACTTTTTAAAAACACACAAGCCAAAACGCTGGTCACTGAGGGGGAAGTTTTAAAAATCGTCACGGACAATGAAAGCACCATCAGCTGTAAAAAGTTAGTACTAGCTACTGCTTTTCCTTGCTTTGATGAAAGTGGACTTTATTTTACACGCCTCGAAGCACTGAGATCTTATTTGGTCGCTTTTGCTATTGAAGAACCCGTGGAGGATCATTGGATGATGATTTCCCATTCAACCGCGCCATACTCTCTCCGGTTTTCTCAAACAGACGGCGTAAACTATCTTTTAGTGGGCGGACAAGGGCATAAGGTGGGTCAAGCCCATTCGGAAATAGAAAGCTATAAACAATTGATTGATTTCGCCAGACAGCATTTCAATGTCACTGACCCCGCATATAGGTGGTCAGCGCAAGACTACAAATCCCTCGACCGCATCCCTTATATAGGGTTTATCTCATCAAATCAGGACGCTGTGTTTGTTGCGACAGGATTTAATAAATGGGGCATGAGCAGTGGTAGCTTTTCCGGCATTCTGATAACGGACTTAATAAGTGGCCATAAATCCCCCTATGAAGATTTGTTTAGCCCTTCAAGAGGTGAAGTCAAAGAAAATCTAGGGACTTTTATCAAACAAAATCTTAACGTCGCAAAAGAACTTATTAAAGGAAAAATTCTTTCAGATGAAATCCATTTAAGTGACATTCAAAATGATGAAGGTGGAATCATCAAGCTTCGTGGACAAAGGGTCGCTGCATACAGAGA
>JBBRGL010000019.1:0-16643 GCA_038240675.1 Peptostreptococcales bacterium | reverse complement strand
TTGATGACAGCTGCTGTCTCTGGTGCCACATAGGTGATACTATTGGTAATGGCCTTTGCAAACTCTTCTCGACTCACTTCCAAATTTGGATAGAAATAGCCGCCTGTATTAAAGGCATCCATACTGCTGAGTAGAAAAATTGCTTCCTCTGCCCAATGTCCCGATATATCTCTGAACTTAGGAACCACCAGTCGCTTGCTGTCGACAAAAATATCCTGTCTGACACTGCTTTCGCCACGGTTTCGAGCGTCACTTTGAAGGACGCCTGCTGTGTCGAAAGAAGGAAGATCATAGGTATACTGCAAAATATGATTTCTGTCTCCAACCTCTAAAAACCCGCCCCTAAAACTGATATTTTTAAGATCATTGCTCACATATTCAAAGCGCTTGGCATCGGTCTGTGAGCTTCTGAGCGTTGCATAAGCCGTCCATTTTTCTGCTGGCGCTGTAGCCTCTGCTGATTTTATCACCGCATCGATGCTGGCATTTAAAATGTTGGTCTGAGTGTATCCCCAGTAATGCTGATAGCCCACCATTTTTTCACTGTCGGCTTCAATGGTAATGATGCCTTTGTTATCGTCCATGGTGTCACCATTTTTGAAAAACACTTTTTTATAATGCAAATTGCCTGAGGAAAAATTCACAGCGGGTCTATTGTCTTCCACCAGCGAATCGGAAAAGACATAGCTGCCCAAAGTATAGGTGTCCGAACCTACCTTGGCTTCTTCCTTCAGCTTGCCCGACCCTAGGGTATACGTCAACACCTTCTGTCCCAATTTTTCGTCAGCAGAGACAGCCACATCGTAGGTCACAGTCCGCGTCAACTCCGCTTTTTTCTCTAAATTGCGCAGAACATATTTGTAGGACAGAGTATAACTCGACTTCCCTTTAGGGACAACTGGCGTAGACACAGTGCCCGTCATTTCAATAGGGACACCTGTTATAAAAAGCACCTCTGAGTAGAAATACTCATTGGCCTTAAGTGTCTCCTCACCGACAATACCACCGAAATGGTTCACGGGGGTTGCAAAACTTAGGCAAGTGGCCAACACAAAGCCCACCGCAATCAGTACAATACGTTTCATAAACCCTCCCCCTTTTTTAAAACACTAACCTATTATTCCTCAACTGTGAGAACTACTGCGTCTTCATCGTCTCTGACTAAAATAACCCGATCGCCAATTTTGAGATCTGAGTAGGTAATGACGGTATCGCCTTTGACGATGAGGGTGCCCGTAAGTTCTACATATTCTGAAGTGCGATTTGGACTCCATTCACCATGAAAATTCACATAGTCGAAGGTATTTTGTAATTTAATTCTATTCCATTTTACATCAAAACCCTCTACTGTGCCACGGGTGTATAAAAGTGGATTTAAGGCTTCTTCCATTTTGTCAGCAATTCTGCCCTCGTTTGAGATGGCGTCATCAATAGGTTTTTCTTTGATCAGTTCTTTTTTGCGAATGACCATACCGATAATGTCTTGGCTTTGGGGTGACACAACGAAGAAACTATAATAACGCTCATAAGGAAGTCCTACGCCATCTGTTCCTTTGTTGTCGTCTTTTGAATAGTTGCCGTGAAAGAAATTATAGCGACCCAGTTTGACGGGTACAAGAGTTGATGTATCGGTAATTTTCGTGTCATCGCTCATAAAATACTGTGTATCTCCTAGAGAAGACCAGACGAACTTGTCGCTTTGATAGGTTTCTCCAAAGTTGATGGAATAGCTATTGACTGTATCGATACTCCCAGCAAAGAGTGTATCAAATGGAGACGTAGAGCTTGGAATCATCTCCACAATGGCCGCCTCTGTCAAACCAAGGGCACTGCTTCCCACAACAAATATCCCATCGTCCTCTATAATAGCACTCTCTGTCACAAGTCTGCCATCTTTGAGATAAATAACGCCAGCAGGTAAATCCACATTGACTTTGCTGGACAACTCAAGCTTTGAAATGACAGGATCATAAATTTTGACCGTGTCTGAATAAACACGTTCATTTTGGCCTTTGATGACAATTTGAGAAATTTCATCTTTGCCGTAAGCATTTCTTGTGACGTAATAAATACTTTGCCCTTTCAAACTGCCAAGGCTAGATTTGGTGACGATTTTGCCGCTTTTGGTAATAAGAACATCTTTTGCCAATGACACTTCAACCGTTGGCGACGTGGCTTTGACCCATTCTTGATTTTTCAGTGCGTAAGGATCTGTCAGCGCCAAGACATTGGTCGAAAGTTTAAGCTCTTTGACGCTTGCCTTGTAAACACCGGACAACATCTGTTCTGGACCTTCAACTTCAACTTTGAAAAGGGTGTTGTCCTTCAAACTGCTCAGATAGAATTTGACGCGGTCCCCTTCTTTTAAGGTGTACAGCGTTGCTTTGAGGCCATTCTTGAAAATTGCCGTCCCACTGTCCACGCCATAAGAGACACCCGCTTCACTTTGAAGGTAGAGATTTGTCCCCTGTATATACTGAATTTGCCCAAAGACTATACGGCTTCCCGGAGGTATATAGCCTGGTTCTTTGATAAAAGATTCACTTGTCAGGCGAGTGATCACCCCATCTACAGCCAAAAGTCTCACTTCTGAACCCGCTTTTAAATCCGATGGAAGCGCTGGTCTAAAATTAATGGAAAGTGCCGCATTTGGAGAAAGGACATAGCTATGCAGGTTGTTTTGATAGTCAAAAACCGTCAAAAGTGTTCTCTGCTTATCGTCTAACTCAATTTTTTGAAGAGTCCCTGAAATCTCTGATATATTCGCTTGATCAAGAGAGGCATAAATCACTTCAGTTCCGTCTTTCACGTAGTATGTGACCACATTTCCGAGAGCATACTGATTGCCATAGGTCAACGTGCCTGCTTTTGTAACGATGACGTCGCTTCTAATCCCAGTCTTTGAGTCACTAAGAACCAATATGTCGTTGAGTACCCCTTCAACACTGCGCACGCGAAGTCTATAGCCTGTTTTAGTCGTATCCGCAGAATTTTGATTTTCGGGCAAAATTTGCTCTATGTTACCGATGATTTTGTCGATGCCCTCTCCTGTTTCTAAAGTTGCTTTGAGCCGACTCAGCACTGAACCAGCTGGCAAAACTTCTGCAATTTGTGCCGTCGTTGGATCACTCATCAAGAATTTGACTTCATCACCAATCTGGAGGGCTGATAGCCCAGAAACTTTTCCACTTCTTAAAACTGCAACGTCAGTATCCGTACCGTCTTTCAGGCCTGTTCTGACTTGAATTTGAATCAGTTTTCCATCTTCGAGCCTCAGAACAGCACTGTGCTCAGACAAACTTTTGCCGTAAAGTGAACTGCTTGTTTTCTTTGTGCCAATGACTACACCATACTGCTCAGTGAACCCTAAGGCCGTATAGAATCTTGGGGCTACAGCATCGAGAATTTGAACCGCTTCTCGTCTCGAAACCGCTGCATTTGGGCGAATGGCTCCACCGCTGAGTGAAATAGCCCGCTCTTTGAGAAGGGCTTCAATGAGTCCTCTGTGTTCAGGTGAAATCGTACTGTCGTCTTTAGCTGCATCTAAAAGTGGCGTGACCGTTTCAACAGGTAAGGCTGTAGCTCTTGCAACCCAACTGTAAAAAAGCTCTTTTGTGATGGGTTTGAAATAACCTTGTCCCTCAGAAGGAGTGGTTATGCCACCTGTAAGTGCCAGTGCTGCATGGGCATCATAGAGTTTTGCCAGTGCATTTTGAGGACTTTGACCCACTATTTGAGCCGCAATTCCCGCTACAACTGTTGCCTCATTGCCCATGAGTCGATTGATTGTAATCATGCCTTCAATGGCATTGATGGATTTGGCTGGACTAAATTTTCCAGCGCCTGTTCCCTTCATAATGCCTAATAAGGACATGCGAAGGGCTGCATTTTTCTCTGTTTGTCCAAGATCTGTATACTGTGCAGCTGTAATGCGTCCAAAAGCCTGGCTACTGCCTTTGTAAGGCGTAGGCACTTGATCGACGCTGAGCCCTCTCAGTTCTCCGATGCCCATAATGTCGTAAGGTTGGGCATAGATTGGCTGTATAAGCAGCGCCGCTACAAGTAAAAGATGAAGCATACAAATCGTGTGTTTTTTGCGTATTAAGTTCATGATGCACACCTCCTATCGCGTTGCCAGCAATGTGTAAATGCCCGGTTTTAATAATGTGACGTAAATCATATTCTGGTTGCTGTCTTGAGTGTAAACGAGTTTTTTCCACGTGCTGTTGGAAACCACATATTCATAAAGGCCGATCCGGCTTTCAGGAATTGTCCCAAGCAAACTGGTATCATACTTCATTTGCATGCTGACTGGCTTTGCAAATGAAGTGCTGCTGTAATTCATACTGCCACTTTTTGCCCCAACGGACAGTTGATAAATATTTGAAACTTGCTTAAGTGTTCTCGGAATGCTCGTCACAACGTTTGCAGATGAGGCGCTATTCAGTGTTTTCAGATCCATAAAGCCGTAAGTAGTTGCCGCTGACTCTCTGTCCACTTTCATAAACTCAGGGGTATTCAAACTTGAATAACCAAGGCTTAAATACAGTTTGGCAAAATTCATGAAAAGGCTGGACAAGCTACGCGTCACCGTGAGCTCTGGTACCACAAGTTTGAAGTTCACTTCATCGCCGTAGCCGGATTTGGCATAATCGATGATCAGGTTGCCAACTGCATCGCTATTGGCAATGACCGTCTCTACTAAATTTCCTGTCTTTGTAACCTTCGCACCTTGGCTAGCATCCACTTGGAGACCACCATCTTTATCAGCCTCACCGACAAAATCCATATTTTTCACTTCAGTGTAAGCAAGAGAGGCAATATTTGACCACCCCGACGGGCCGTATTTGTTAACAGCGCGTACGACCACCCTTAAGGATTCGCCAGAGGTAAGTGCTGTGAGGCCCTCGAGCTTGGTGATTTTATAGGGCTCAATACTGGTTGTTCCAAGCCATTTGAAATCTTTATAATTATTGTTGACCAAGGTCGAAACGGAGGATGATCCTAAATAAACATAGATTTCAAAATACTCCGCATTCATGGAGGTGTAATCATAGAGCTTAACATACTGATTATAGATCACATGCAAACTCAAATTTTGTGGATTGGAAGGAACGGGCACAGAATAAGAAACCGACGCGTTATTGTCGCTCAGTCCAGTATCTGGGTTGATGACTGTAATGGCATAGCGTTTTTCTTCAAAGACTTCTGGAACGGTGACAATCAATGAGGTCGCATCCACAAATTGGACAGCTGGTGCCACAGTACCCCCTTGAATCAAATAGTATTTGTCATCTTTAAAATAACCTTTTTCACCAGCACCTATAGCGGTTGACTCAAGAACGCGAGTTCCTCCAAAGATTACTTTGGCGCCTGATTGGAAATTGGTGCCGTAAAGTCGAATTTTTGTGCCCCCTTCAACGGACAACCAAGTAACCGCTGCGGAGCCGTCCTCCGTTCTGATATCCGGATTCACAGTTGGATAAGACACAATGGTCAGTACACCATTCAAGGTACTGGTCCCAAAATCTGTGTTGATCACTTGGACGTCCTTAAGACCTGGACTTAATATAGAAGGCACAATCAATTGAATGATTCTTCCTACTGGCTCAATAAAGAAGGGTGTTACGGGAACACCGCCAATACTGCCGATGATGACGATGGCGCCGGGTCTAAAATCTTTGCCGTTGATTGTCAACGTATTGCCACCAAACTGTGAGGTGAATTTTGGCGAAATGCTGGTCAGTGTAGGTACGCTGAGTGGTTTTCTGTAAATAAAGTAAATAAGCCGTTTGTCCGTTCCCAAAGTTCCGGGATCCGTCGTATTGGCAATACCGCCATCCTCATTCTCGACGATGATTGGGTATTTTGTGCCAATATCGCCGTCGACGCCTACTGGCACTTTCACAATAATAACTTCTAATTTATTGACATCATCGTAATTGATCGCCCTCACTTCTGCGGGTTTTGAGCCAATATAGACTTTGACATTGTCTCTAAAATCATGGCCTTTGATCTCAATATCTATGCCCCCTTTAATCGTGGCTTGAACCATAAGTTGTTCATCCGTCGTGTTATTTTCTACAGTGTTTGGCAGAATAACCACGGCTGGATTGATGAGCTGGACCACTGGTTTAGAAGAAGGATTGGTATATTTAAAGGTACTCTTGGCCTCGCCTCGGTCTGGATTAAAGAACGAGAGCGGAACTGTATCCACTGTGTAGTAAGAAGGTGTCCTGACTTGGACATGGTTTGAATTGTCAAATGTAGCAATTGGCGCATACCCTCTTTCAACATAAAAACGCTTGGCCGTTGGGTCAACTTCAACTCTCAGGAGTTCGTAATCCGTGTCTGCGTTGTAAGTTGTATTCGGCGTAAACCCAAAGTTATTGGGCTGATAATACTCCGCACCATTCATGAGCATCCCTGCTGGAATCATGACGGCGCTGCCATCATAGCCACTAAAAACGCGGGAATAAGTTTTGCTGTTTTCTTCGAGGGTCACACGGACCGTCTGGAGACTGCCGTCGTACTCTACCCGAAGTCCGCCTTCAAGGACAACTGTGGATTTATTGGCATTGATTCTGCCATCATTGTTTTGACCAATGGCAATGGTCCTATTGGTAATAGCGCCAAATCTAACAAGGGCACGGACGCGACTCATAATATCCACAGGATGTGCCGGATCGTTGTTCACATATCCTGAGACGTTTGAGGATGCAAGACCACTTCCATAAATATCTCTCACTTGATAACCCGTCTTTGCACCTTGGTTTGGATTGATGCTTTTAATGACAGGATTAGAGGCTTTGTAAGTATACACTAGGCCGCCTGAAACCCCTGAATCATTGTTCACAACCGTCACCATAACTGGCCCAGAGGTATGAATAGGCGTGACCACTTTGAGGTAGCCTGTTCCATAATCTACAATTTGTGCCTCCGTGCTTCCAAAATAAACTTTTGGCAAAATCAGCGAGCCATAATATTCTGTGTAACCGAAGAAATTGCCACTGTTAGGGAACAGTGTGGGCTGCCTTAAATCGAGAGATGCGCCAGTCGTCTTGTCTAAATCAAAGAAATTCCGCGAAATATCATCCCATTTTTTGACCACGTTCATCTGTGAATTGAGGTCCGTAAAGGTGTCGCCGCCTGCATCATAACCAGGCCCTCCGACTAAGTCTTCGTAAGGCTCAAAATATCTAAAATCATAGCCAATAAGCTCTACAAGTTCCCCGCCATTGGTGCTTCCGGAATTGATTCTCAGCTCGTCAAGTCTTGGCTGTGAGGCTGGTGTCACATAGGTAAATGCATCTTCTTTCGATGCCGATCCCCCATCATTATTGACGATGACAATGGGAACTGAGATGTGGTCTATGCCAAAAACCGCGCTCAAATCAATGGGATAACGGGGCATAATGACTTCTAAAATGCTTCCCGTGAGATTCACGACCGTATTGGCCGCAGAGATAAGTATTCCATCTACAAAAACCTTAGAAGTCGCTTCAAATTCTCGTCCAAAAATCTTGACCACATAGCCTCCTGCCACTGACCCTCTATCGGGGACAACCTGTGAAAGAACAGGCCTTGATGCAGGCAGATGCACATAATAGAACCCACCCTTTACAGTGGCTCTCTTTGTGTCCGGATTTTCAACAGCCACGTCTTTAAAGCCTGTTCCAGTGGTGAGAATTGGCACTCTAAAGGTTATTTTGCTTTTATTGAATACCCGTGCTTTATTGCCCGTGATCTCTTTCGTAATCGAATCAAAGGTATAGCCGGAAAGCATGCTGAGCTTGATTCCTCTGTCTGGAATTTCTATGAAAGTACCAGTCACCGTTAGCGGGTAAGTCGTTCCTGCCGTGCTGACCGCCAGGAACCCTGTGTTTGTAGGATTGGTGATGATTTTGAAACTGTTGACTTGTCCATCTGTCAATTTCAAAATACCGTCTACACCTTTATCCAAGATATAAAAATTATTGTTCGGTGTGTCTTTGAGGACAAGGCCATACCAATAATTTGCAAAGTCCGCAAAATACTTTTCTTCAGTATCCCGACCGATGCGAATCAGGTTGTTGTCAGATTGTACCGTATACGTCGTGCCACCGATCACAATACCTTGTGGGTTTACGGTTACACCGCCAAGGGCAGTCCCATCTGCTGCAAATCCTTGAAGGGTCGCCCCATTGTATTTGATAATGGCGCGGATCACATTGCCATCAGATAGCGCTGGGTTGCCTTCTTGATCCGATACCAGTTTCATAACCTCTGTCCCCAACTGAATCACTGCATTATCTGCAAAAGGAGACAGCTCCAATTTATTAAACGCATTAATAGACATTATAGGAAGCGCCGACGCACCACTTGGGGGAGACACATAGGGCAAAAACTGCACGGAACCATAAACGTCTTTGTTGTAGCTGTTCACGTCTTTGTTATCGAGTAAAAGACGCGTTCCTAAAAGCTTGAAAGCATCCATCCCTTCAGCCGTCAGAACAGTTGGATCTGGCTTTAAGAAATTATCACCCATAACCGTCACTAAGGTGTCAATAGTGCCTTTGTTAGGTGCAACGAGCGTAATCTTAGGGTCTTGGTTAAAAGACTGAACGTAATAGAAATCCCAGACCGCGAGGCCTCCCAATGGATTCAGCACTTGAAGCTGCGTAGCTGTAACGCGACCTACAGGAGTTTTGAAGCTCAAGGTCATTTTATTCCCCTGAGGATCCAAGGCTCTTACAACGCCCGAAATTTCAACGCCGTCGATAATCACTTTAGCGCCTTGCTGAAAATTGCTTCCTGTCACAACGACTTCTTGTTGAGCGTCTGATGTGACTATATTGGGAATGACAGATTCGATGACAGGGACATCTGTCGCTTTGACGAAATCTACAATATCAAGGGCTACTAGGGCTTCTCCCAAATCGTCAGACTCTCTTTTAGGGTTCATGACCTGAATGTTTTTCTTCCCGGCGAGCATGGTGATTGAGTTTGGAATAGTGAGCAAAATCTTGGTGCCCACTTCATTGCCAACAGTCCCATCAACCTCTTTATTTGCATCGTTGAGGACAATCATCTGCACTTTGAGGGGCGTACCATCAGCGGCAAGATAAGGGGCGCCATTTTGATCTCTGATATATCCAGCAGCATCATTTTTGTCAAAACGCAACAAATAATTCCCAACAGCATCCCCAATTTGATTGGTGATCTGAAAAAGAACCACTGGATAGTTTACATGGACAGCATTTTGGGGATCTGTATATTTATTGACCAAAAAACTGTCTCCATAAATGGCAAATTGAGTGTTTTCCTTGGGTTTATCTGCTGCTGTAATATTGATTTTGTCCGGAACCACCGTTGAAATTTCAGGCAACAATGAACTTGGAATAAATTCAAACCCGTCGACAATCACGACAGATTGGCTGAAGTTGTAGGTTTTTCCATTGGCATCGACTAAAATTGTTTCAATTTCAATAATGACATCTTTAAAAGGATCCGTAGCGGCATCATCGATCGAATCCGTCCGCACATACAGATAATCATCGGCACCTTTATCGTACTTGACCTGTGCACCTGTTTTTTCAAAATAAGCCTGCTTGCCCATAATGACTTTGACATTGCGCTTCAATGAAGTCAGGGCAACACCTTTGTAGGTTGCACCCGCTGTGCTATAGATGAATTCCGCCAACTTATCTGCCAAAAGTGGATTGGCAGAAGTCACAACGCCTGAAGAAATCAGTTCAGGAATGTCCATAGAAATCAGTTTTCTGCCTTTAATTTGAACATTGGTCCCCAAATCTGATCCTTTGCTAGGGTTGATGACAGAAACAGTCGGTTTGTACGTGGAGTCAATAAGGTTTAACCGTTCAGTGGTCACATCAGAGTGATTGTATCTGGCTACGATTTGATTGTTCTCAAGACTGACGATGACCACTTTTTTGCTGCCAAGGGCTAGTGCTGTATTGAGTGGCACTGTGGCAGAAAGGGTTTTTCGATCGAGGGACAAACTCACGTTTGTCCCTTTGTTGTAATCTGCAAAACCAGAGTCTCCGCTGACATCATCCAGAAAATAAACAGCGTAAGTACTGGACGAGTTGAAAGTGGCGTCTGTCGTAAATCGGATCGTATCCCCTTTAGCCGCTGCGTTTGGATACATGGTCACATTGCCGAGTATTAAATTCTCCACGATTCTAAAAGCATTGGCATAATAATACTGCACGACAATTTTAGGATCTGTGGTCAGTTTTGACTGTGTCAGCGTAATATCTTGATACCCCTTTATACTCGGTGCCGTGGGCGTAAAAAGATAACTCGTATTGCTTGCCGGTGGAGCACCTACAATATTGTTAGACGAAATTCCTGTCCCATATTTAGCCGTGATTCCAGCGTCGTCAATAGCCAGCAGATTACTACCATTGAGCGTCAAAGTTTCTACATTGGACTGATTGACCTCGATTTTGTCAGCGCCCGTTAAGTTCGGAAACTGTGGTGTATCTAGGTCTATAGTCTGTCCACCCGTAAATATTTTGCCTGTAAAAGTGGTGGCCTCTCCCGCACTTAACACATAGTTCAGAAAGAATTCACTTGAATCCTCACTCAAAGTCCCCGCCTTTTGTGGAATACCGCCTGAAAGCTCAACCAAAACAGGCAAATCTTTTAAATTCGTTCCAAAAATAAGCAGATTTCCCCCTGTGACGTTAAAGCCTACGTGTTGTTTGATAAATCGAATTTCTGTAATATTCCGGGGTAGACCCGCTGTATTTGTCCCTACATTGAGAGCCGATGCACTGATGCCACCGCCTGAAAAAGGAATCCCAGTGAAGACCATAAGGCAAGCTATAAGGAGTGCTGCACCTTTTCTGATTTTTTTCATATTTGTGCCTCCTATGGTATGAATAGTGTTAACTGAAGGGTTCCCTTTGATTCTATGGTGACAAATGCGCCTTGAGCGGGTTTGACAGAAGTCACTGCGCCACCTGCGCCCACGTACATCAGAGGTGTATCCATATACTGCTGAAGCGTCGTGTCCCAAAGACTGTGGCTCTGCATCAAGACCTGCTCGGCTATAAGATAGGGGACACTTTTGTGAGACCTTAAAATGCCGTAGGCCTCCCACTGACTCTTCTCTTCTGTCCATCCGTCTGCACTGCCTTTGACGGGAAGCACGAAGCGAAGGGTGATCTTCTTTCCGGGGTCTGAGCTGATGGACAAATCCGTTTTAGTTGGGATTTTGAAAAGTCCATAAGTCTTGTCAAGGGTATAGGTCACAGGTGATGACCAGTTGTATTTTTTGAGTATATTGAACACAATAAGCTGTGCCTGTTCAATGGTCGTATTGCTTTTAGGGGCAAATTTATTTTGACCCACGCCATTCACAAGACTGTTTGACTTGCAAAAGTATACTGCATCCACAGCATAGCTGGATAGCGCACTATGATCGCTGAACAAATCACCTTGTGTATAGGCGGCGGGCATTCCGAGCAGTTTAATCTCTCGGTAGAGCATAGTCGCAAGTTGCTCCCGCGTGATTTTTTCCTGAGGTCCAAATTTGTCCGCTGTCAGTCCCTTGACGATACCAAGATGATAAGCCCGTCCGATCATAGGGTTTTGAGTGTCTCCGAAAGGAAGGGTGTAGCCAATTTGATCCACGGACTCCCCTTTTGCTTGAGCATAAAGTCTCACGGCAAGTTCAGAAAACTGTTCTCTTGTAATGGCGTTTTGTTCGGTCCCAGCATTAAACATGCTGAGGGGAATTGTCTCAGAATATTTCAACCACAAAACAGCCTGCTCAGCCCAAGGTGAAGGCGCCGCAAAGCTCGTAAGTCCACTAATCAGTCCTATACTCAGCAGTAATCCTGCCACTAATCGCTTTTTCATGATGCCTCCTGACTAAACTTGAACACTCAGAGCGTCTGCAAATGAGTAGACTCCTCCAAACAAGTTATCGGCTCTATCCGTCTCCTTATTGAGGATTATTTTGCTGTAGCAAGCTCTCACTCTATATAAAACGCTTCTAAGCATTGCTGCTGAATGGCTTCAACGTTCTAAATTCAATATTTCATTTAGATTACAGCCTTCTTACGAACCTCCTTCTAATCCTGTATATTTATATTAGATTCTTTCAAAATGTCAAAAGCAATTGGAGCGCTATTAACAGCACTCTATTTGCCTACGGCGTCCCTATTAACGCGCTTTCAACTCTAGACTCCACCTTGGATGGCCTTAAATCTATCACATGGACCATCTGTACAGCATAAAATCGCCCCTAGAAAATCAAGCGGCCATCTTAGACCAATTAAAACGCCTGAGTGGAAAGATCTAAGCACCATAAAAAACAGGACCGAGCGATGTTGCCCGTCATTTAAAATCACCCAATATTCATCCCCTATCCTTTCAAACTGCGTAGGGGAGGGTCTCTGCGCCCTCCCGGTTCTAAAAATATTCACACTTTTTCGCTCTAAATGTACGATTGAAGTGCTTAAAAAATTACCATAATTCAGGAGGGCGCAGAGACCCTCCCCTACAGAAACTGGATACGTCAAAATACATAAAAAACAGGACCGAGCGATGTTGCCCCGGTCCTGTTTTGAGTTATAATACGGATATAATGTCATCAGACGCTGACGATTGTCAGCACTTGTGTCAAATTTTCTGCAATATTTGCTGACGGAACGCCGTTTCCTTCAAAATCTTTTCTTGTTGTAGTGCCATTTAAAACCGCCAAAAAATCCATGCCCGCCCCTTTAGCCGCTCCTTGATCCATAAAGGTATCTCCTACAAAAAAAGCCTCTTCAGCGGTGATGCCTAATTTCTCTATAGCAAGAATAATGGCCTCTGGGTCTGGTTTGTGTCTTTTGACATCCTCGCCGCCGATGACCAAATCTACAGTAGTCATCAAATCATCCCTCACGAGGACTTCTTCAATGTGGTATCTGTATTTAGTCGAGACAATAGCCACTTTAAACCTTTTGGATTTCAATGCTTTGAGCACAGGAATAGCATCTTCAAAAAAATGTGTATTTTTGGTGATGACGTGGTCAGCTTGTCTTGTAAAGTGATTTCTAAAAATAGTGCGTGAATCGGCATCAAAAATGCCTGTATAGGTGCTAAACATATCTTCCAGTGGTAAGCCAATTGTTTTTTTCACCTGTATCTCCGTCGCATTTTCATGTCCCATAGCTGTCAGTGCACCATTGACGCACTGTATAATGCCCACTGACGCGTCTGCTAAGGTAAAATCAAAATCAAATAAAACCGCTTTTTTCAAAATAGACCACCTTCTACGGATACATAAACCATACCCGTCTTATTTTTTCATCTTCTATTAAGTAGTGAGCTGTAACCAATGAATAATTCTATCCTCGACAAACCCAATTTTTCGAGCAAGTGCCGCGGAGGCGACGTTTTCAACCTTAATTCCCAAGTGAGGCAGTACACCCTTCGCCCGCATAGAGAGGCAGAGCTGTATAGTCAGAAGTTCCGCAATTCCGCGTCCGCGGTAGGCTTCTAAGACATGCATCATGCCCAAGGAACCATCGTCATGGGTCATAACCCACCCTACAAGGCCGCCGTCAATTTCCACCCCAAAACTTGCCGCGGCTTTTATACGGCCTTCAAAATACGAGACGCTGGCGGTTTGTTTGTAGATGTAATTGTCATACATAAAGGGGACGTCACTCAGCACAAGCGGCCTCACTTGGACGCCATCTAAAATGTTCATAGACAGAGGCACTTCGTCTGGCAAATAAAAACGCATACAGCGCATATCCCCTTCCACTTGTCCTCGAGTGGCCAAATACGGAATCATATAATCCTCAACCAACCCAAATTGCTTATCCTCTGGTCTAAGATGGGGCAAAAGCGTCATAAATTCCTCTAGGGTCTCGCAGACAAAATACACCCAAGGACCATCAGAGTCCCCTCTAAAAAGGAAGGCCCTTCCCTCCTGCACATACCCAAGGAAAAGACTTTCTTCTATAAATGTGCGGTAACACTGATATTTCACGCGATTTTCACTGAATCTATCGTAAAGTATATCCATTCAAATTTCCCACCCTTAACGCGTTATTATTCCACCTCTAGTGCAGATTCTGTAATGCTAAATGTGCCACTGTCACAGTCAATCTCAGCCCTGACGCCGAGGGGGAGGATGCACATGGGCGCATTGTGACCAAAGCTCATATTGTAGAAAATAGGCAGTTCATCAAATCCAAATTCATCTCTGACCACGCGCAGTAACACCTCTTTATATTCCTCATAGTACACTTCATCCTGAGGTTTGGCGACCAAAATTCCGTTAATGGCACCTAAAATTCCACTGGCACCGTAATTTCTCAGCATATAGAGCACTTGCGTCGGCGTTGGCTTGTCTTCACTTGTTTCTAGGAAAAGGAGTTTTCCTTTCCACTCTTCTAAATCTGGCCAAAGTATAGTCTCTTTCATAAATTCAAGGACTTCTATGCAACCGCCTAAAAGCACTCCTGAGTGGACGCCCACTCCTTGGAGAACCTCATAGCCTGAATTGGGCTTCATTTTGCGCTGAATGGTGAAATTTTCTGGATTTGACCACTCTAAATACTCATTTGTCCACTCGGTGCAAGGCTCCACGAGGCCCATGGGCGCATGCTCAAAGAGCGCCTTCTTTAAATACTTCAAGGTATACCCATGCATGGCGCCATTCTCTGCAAATTCACACAGAATACTTGGCCCATAAAAAGACACAAGGCCTGCTTTATAGCACATCCAGTGGATCACAGAAGTGTCCGAGTACCCGATCACAATTTTAGGATTATTACGGATCACTTCAAAATCAATATAAGGCAGTAGTCGAATGGCTTCATCACCGCCTATATTTGAAAAAATCCCTTTGATAGTGGGGTCTCTAAAAGCGTCCATCAAATCTAAAGCCCGAAGCTCTGGGTGCGTATAGACAAATGCACTGCCTTTTAAGCTGTGAGGGGAGGCGGTGACTTGTAGTTCAAGCACTGTCTTTACACGGCTTACGCCATAATCATATCTCGGCAAAAATTCCGGTTCCCCAGCCATCCCACTGGATAAGCTCACCGTCGTAATCAGGTCTCCTGAATGTAATTGTTTTGCTTTAATCATGTCACATCTCCTCAAGTTTCTTATTTAGGTCACTGAACCGGTGTCGTCTTTCGGCGCTCCATATTTTCTGTGATGATTGCAATAATTCCCGTTAAAACAAGCGAGACAGGAACGGCAAAAAGAATGGCTTTGATTTCAAACGAGAGCGATATCCAGGTGCCAATGACAGGAGACATAATCCAACCAAGACTTCCGACTAACCCCTGTATGCCAAACAACAGCCCTCTTTGTGAGGGGAGTGTGCGTTCAGCCGTACTAGCAGTAATAATAGGCTCAAGTCCTCCAATCAGGAAAAAGAGAATACCATAAACAACCATAAACGACGTTAAGGAAGGTGTAAAATAAAGTCCTGAACTTAAAACTGCACCAACGAACAACAAAACGATAGAGAGCTTCATTTTTGGAAACCGGTCTCCGAGTCTTCCAAACACAATTCCTGCAAGGGCTGTAGCAAAACCCGCTATGCCGTTGATAGTTCCCGTCGTCTGTGCTGCGCCTTTGATTCCTCCGAGGACACCTTGCACATAAAGCGGAATATAAGGATTGAAGACCGTCCTAGAAATGCGGTTGAAAAAGAGCATAGAAAGCATCAGAAGGATGTAAGGCGTCAACATGCTGTGCCATTTCAAATGGGGTTGAGTTCCATCGCGTTTCTGTCCATAGCTTGCAGGGTCTTCTTTGAGGAGTTTCATCACCAAAAGAAAACCAATAAACATAAGCAGTGCACCACTCAAAAAACTCATCCTGTACCCAAAATATTCAGCTATGTAGCCGCCTATGAGGGGACCTACAGAGTATCCTATAAAATTGGAGGAAGACATGGCTCCCAGTGCATAAGTGAGCTTTTCCCGTGGGGTATTGGCTGCAATAAAAGCAGATGATGCTGTAATAGTCCCCGTAAAAACCCCTTGAAGCGCTCTAAGGGCTACAAGCTGCCACACCTGTGTCGCAAGGCCCATGAGAGCGATAATGACAACGGCGGCTCCCATTGCACGCATAATCATCATTTTCCGTCCAAATCGGTCTGAAAGCAGTCCCCAAACAGGTGCCATAAATGCCATGGTCACTGCAGGAGCCACCGCTAAAATACCGGTATAGAGCTTGACCTTTGCAGGGTCTGTCATGCCAAGCTGCTGAATAAAATAAGGGATAAAAGGCATTCCAAGTCCAAAACTGGCCAGCGAAATCACCTGAGAAATCCAAAGCGTCGTTAAATTGATCTTCCACCTATTCACTGATCCACATCCTTTCGATACACTAAATATAACACACAATAGACAGCGAAGGAAAGATGACATTAGCAAAAGGATCCATCATTTATTCTCACCCTTGTAAGAGGCCAAATGATTTCCGAGGCCTTCTAAAGGGTATAAAACGGATGACACTCTCTTTTAGCATCACTCTTAAAAAAACCATAAACAGGCAGAACAAAAGCCAAATACACAACATCGACGCAAAGGACGCAAAAGAGCGACCCCCACTAAAACTTTCAAATCAAATATATAATTTGTCCTATGTCTTACGTAGGGGAGGGTCTCCGC
>JBBRGL010000018.1:0-16711 GCA_038240675.1 Peptostreptococcales bacterium | reverse complement strand
GGAGTCTTTAAAAGCATACTTTTCTGAAAGAGGAAGGGATGTATCTCAATGGGGTTAAAACCAATTGCCACGTTTACGCTTAAAGAACTCAAAGTACAACTCGAGAACTCTGGTTTTCAGGGGTATCGGGCAAAGCAGATCTTTGAGTATCTAACCCAAGGTCAATTTGATTTTATGCTCATGAAAACCTTGCCAGAGCCTCTGCGCATTTTTTTGGAGGCGCACTATACAGCTATGAGCCTAAAAATTGAAACGGTTTTCAAATCAACTCTCGATGAAACTCAAAAATATCTATTTTCCTTGGAAGATGGGTCCATTATTGAGGCGGTTTTTATGGCTTATGAACATGGCAATTCAGTCTGCATTACAACGCAAGTAGGCTGTAAGATGGGCTGTACATTTTGTGCGTCTTACATTGGCGGATTCAAAAGAAACTTGACCACAGGGGAGATGCTTGAGCAAATTTTAAAGATTCAAAGCCATCAAGGTAAGCGCATTTCTCATGTTGTGCTTATGGGAAGTGGAGAACCGCTGGACAACTACGAAAACGTCACTGGATTTTTCAAGCATCTTGCCTCAAAAGAGCTACTAGATTTAAGCTTAAGGCATGTGACGGTTTCAACTTGTGGCATTGTGCCTAAAATTAAAGCCTTGGCTCATGAAGGTCTTCCTATTACTTTGGCCATTTCATTGCATGCACCTAATGATACTCTAAGGTCGCAGATTATGCCCATCAACATGACCTATGCTCTGGGAAGCGTCCTTGAAGCCGCAAGAGAATACGCCGAGGTCACAGGAAGACGTGTGACTTTTGAATATGCCCTCATTGAAGATTTCAATGACAGTCCCGAACACGCCAAGGAACTGGCACTCAAATTAAAGGGTCTTCTATGTCATGTCAATTTAATTCCCATCAATCCTGTCAGAGAAAATCAATTTTCCCCTCCGAATACAAAGCGAATTCGAGGATTCTATGCGGTGCTCGAAGAAAAAAGAATCCCCGTTTCAATCCGCAGGGAGCTTGGCGGCGATATTGATGCAGCCTGTGGTCAACTGAGGAATCAGTATATGCAGATGAAAGGTTCGTTATAATTCTTCAAAAGTACCCCCATAAAAATAATCTAAAATTCTTTTGAATAAATGAAGGAGTTTTGAGGAATAAAGAGAATATATACTCAAGGGCAAAATAAAGACGGCTTTTGATCCAAAGCTCTTCAGTAAGACCGGCAGACGACTGCTAATAACTTAAAAGGAGATGGTTCACATGGTTAAATTAATTGCTGGACATTTCGGTACAGGAAAGACAAAAAGAATCATACAAATGGCTAATGAGACACTGGAAAAGACCACTGGCAATATAATATTTATAGACGATGACAAACGACACATGTATGAATTGAAACACGATTTAAGATTTATTAGCATGGATGAGTACCCTGTGACAACAAAAGATGAATTTGTCGGTTTCCTCTGTGGCGTACTCTCAAATAACTATGATATTGAATATATTTTCGTAGACAGCCTATTCAAGGTCATCAAAATGGAAATGAACGAACTCGAAGATTTTATGTCAAAGATAGAAAAAATTTCCAAAACATTTGATGTACATTTCAACATGACAGTCAGTTGTGATGGTCTTCCTGAATCCTTGAAAGGGTATCTAGAGGAATAAAATAAATAATAAAAGGACGCCGAAGGCGTCCTTTAGCTTAAATAAAAAGTATGTACTTTGAACTTTTATTTAAACTAAAGCTTATGGAAAAAGCATGTACTTTGAACTTTTATTTAAACTAAAGCTTATATAAAAGCCCCAAATTCGAGGCGCAAGTATTTGGAAGGTTCGCAGCGTACTATAAGTACGTGAGAATCTTCCGAATGCACTGCAACAAAGAAGTTGGGGATTTTTCCATAAGCTAAAGGACGCCGAAGGCGTCCTTTTTAAGTGGTTAAAGAACAAATTTTGGTCCTAAGTATTTGAGGACTTCGGCACCGTCGCTATATGGCGTGATGTGGATTGATTTGTCCTGTTCCTCAAAGAAAACAGTGATTTCTGCCTTGTAATCCCGAAAAAGTTCTAAAACAGTGTCTTCACCAATGACGCGAAGCTTGTTTTTGTGATTTTTTTTGGTGATGGTCTCTTTGGTATAATAACTACCGGATAAGGTCATGACGCGTGTGTACTGGATCATAGGATTCCCTTTCTCAGACTTTCAGAAGTATACAGGATTAAACTGCCCTTTTGTCTTCGTTATATAGTATAATGGTATTTGGATAAGATGAACAGTCTTTTGATTGACCTGTTACAAGAGTTTTAAAATTTACACTGACTCATCGATACTATTTAAGTATTTCAAAAGTCAGAATCGATGACTCAAATGGGGGAACTATGAGCAAAAGACGCATTATGGTCTGTATTACACAGCAAAAGTCTTGCGAACGCCTAATCAAAAAAGGCAGAGAAGCAGGCAAAAATCAGTATGATGAATTGTTTGTTGTACACATTGTCAAAGAAAACTGGCGTTATTTTGGCCCTATGCAAGAATCAGATGCCCTAGAGTATCTGTATGACATCTCGAAAGCCTACGATGCCAGTATCAATGTCATCAGAGCGACGGATATAGAAGAGGCCCTCCAAAATTTTGCACTTAAGCACCGTATAGATACGGTTATTATGGGAGAGTCCTTAGAGGCGGATGAACAACAAAACATGATTAGTAGGCTCCAAAGCAAAATTGCGTCTCCTTTACACTTTGAAGTGATTCCCATTAATCTTGAAGAACGTGAGTAATGATCATAATCATAAACAAAAAAGTTGCCGTAAAAGGCAGCTTTTTTTACGAAATTTTAACATTGATTAAAGCGTCAAAAGCAAGTTTCTCGATTATTCATACTGCATATCGTTCCAGTTGAACCATCCGGAACGATATGCAGTATGAATAAAATCAACTAAGGACTTTTGACACCCTAATACTGTATATAACAAATGACGAATCCTTCATAAGATTGTGACTAGAGCTTCACAAATGTTACGGTTACTTTATGGTATTCGTAAAGGCTTTGATGTATTCTAAGCATGTACCACATGACGATGCGTACTACCCCTTAAAATAAATCCCCTTCATTTTGTTTGTGAGATTGAAAAATCTCTCTTTTTTTTGTCCAAAAATATTTTTTTTTGATACAGCCCTCTTTTATTTTATGCGTATTTTTATTGTTTTAGCTTACGCTTACACTCTTCGCGCTCCAAAGGAGCATTCGGCAAGCGAAGCGATTCGGCGTCCCAACGGGACATTAGGCCAGCGAAGCGATTAGGCGGGGATGGATCGATTTTTGATACAGCCCCATTACCAATCAACTTACTTTGCGCCTTTTAGGTATTTCTGAAATGATGATTCCCAGGAGGATCAAAAGGCCTGCCAGAAATTGAGCGGCGGAGATGGACTCTTTGAAGAGGAACAAGGCATATAAAGAGGCTAGAATAGGTTCGCCCAGTGTTGAGAGGGAGACTGTAGTCGCACTTAAAGTATCGAGTACGCGGTTGAAAAGCGTGTGACCAAGCAATGTGGGGAATATGGCGAGCAGTACAAAAATGAGATAATCCGAGGGCTTAAAGTTTGCAATATCAATGCCTGAAAAGTACTGTGAAATCCACAAAAAAACAGTCGCCACGGCATAAACAAGAAAAGTATAGGTTTCGTTGTCCACCGTATGGCGTACTTTTTTGCCAATGATTAAGTAAATCCCCACAAACAAAGAACCAATAAGCGCTAAAATATTGCCATAAAGTCCTTGCGTCAAGTTTTGAAGGTTGCCAATTCCGGACAATAAAAAAGTGCCTGAAAGTGTAAGGACAAGCCCTGATATTTTTCTAAAGCTGAAAGGTTCTTTGAACAGCCAAACGCTGAGAGGCAAAACGATGAGCGGATGGGTACATACGAGGAGGGTTGAGCTTGCCACAGATGTAAAACGCAAGGATTCAATCCAAGCCCAAAAGTGAAGTGCGAGAGCGACGCCGCTAAGTACAATCCAAATCATGGATTTCAGTGGCAATTTCTTCAATCCGATCCGAATGCTTTTATACCCAAGGCATACAGTTAAAACCGTTGCAAATAAAAGTCGAAAAGCAGAGATAGACAGTGAGGGCGCCGTGGCAAAACGAGTGAGTATTGGCGACAGCGAAATAGAAGTGATTGCGATGAGGAGAAGAAAATAAGCATTTCGTTTTGACATAGTGTCCTCCTTCACAAATAGATACCCTTTCATTATAGCCTATGAATAGATCAGGCGTCAAAAGGATAAAGCTTTTGCTGACACCTAAAAGAGCTATTCAGAAGACAGAATCCCTTGCGTTACAATAGGACATTATCGCTTATTGTTCAGACTTTATCGCAATATTCTGATAATTCAGTTGACAGATCTGTCACCACAACTTATAATCAATTTAGAACAGAATGAAACAAGAGTAACGACGGAGACGTAGATGAGCCCCCCCGTTTTAGAGAGCCAATGGTCGGTGAAAATTGGTACGAGGTCCTTTTCAAAATCACTCCTGAACTGCGCGTCGAAAAGTAGAGTAGACGTTGCCGGTTGCCCCCGTTAAAAAGGCTAGAATTACGCCGCGGCGCGATTTGAAAAAAGTTGGTTTAACCATAAAATAGGGTGGTACCGTGAAGGCAATCTTTCACCCCTATACGCGCGAAAGCATGTATAGGAGCGAGAGATTTTTTGTTTTGTGTGGCAAAAATACAATCAAAGGAGAAGGATTATGAAAAACACTCAGAAGGACGATGCGAAAAGAAATAACAGCAATGACATGCAAGGAAAAGAATTTGAGGAAGTGGAGAAACAAAATTTGTTAAAGGAATACGCATATGAAATGATGCACGACTGCCATGCAAATTATTTTGGTGCCTTTATTGAAGAATAATGCCGATTTCCTCTTCTTTAATGGGCTAACGCATTTTTCTACAAAGAAAAACAGAAGCCTGAAAAGCTGAGCTTCTGTTTCTTTTTGGAATTCTGAATGGGAGGCTATTCTAAAAATACGGCATGGAGTTTTTCGTAAGCGCGTACAGCATTGACGCTATCGATGATGCAAGAAATTTTGATTTCAGAGGTTGAAATCATATCAATATTAATGCCTAATTCATAGAGGGTTCCAAAGAGCCGGGATGCGATTTCAGCACTGCTTGTAATGCCCGTGCCTATGATAGAAATCTTTGCAACAGCTTCTTTGACATCGAGGGAACCCTTATTATTCAAGTCTTTTAAGAAATCTTGGCTGACAGTTACAGCATCTTGCAGGTCATCCTTTGACACAGTGAACGAAAGGTCGTTGGTTGCTTCGTGATTTAAATTTTGCAAAATCATATCAATGCCGATATGTTTTTTGGCAAGTTGCGAAAAGAGCGAGAAGGCGACGCCGGGTTTGTCGGGTATGTGTGTGACGCTGACGCGCGCTATATTGTCATCCATTGAGATGCCGCGTACGACGACTTTTTCCATAAGATTATCCTCGCATATGAGTGTTCCGGGGTTGTCTGAAAAAGAGGACCGAACCACCAAGCGCACTTTATTTTTTTGTGCCAATTCCACTGACCTTGGGTGAAGGACGCCAGCACCCAGCTTAGCCATTTCAAGCATTTCGTCGTAATGAATTGTTTCAAGCTTTTTTGCACGTGCGACACACCTTGGATCTGCTGTAAAAACGCCATCGACATCAGTAAAAATTTCACATTGATCAGCTTGGGTTGCCACAGCCAAGGCTACTGCAGTCGTATCGGATCCACCTCTTCCGAGGGTAGTGATGTTGCCTTCATCAGTGACGCCCTGAAAACCTGCAACAATGACAATTTTCCCCGTTGAAATGGCTTCTAAAATCCGTTTGGGTTGGATGCTTTGAATGCGGGCTTTTTTGTGTACTTTTTCAGTAATAATGCCTGACATGCCCCCAGTAAAAGAGATGACAGGTTCCCCTAATCCATCTATGGCCATGGCGAGGAGGGCGATGGTGACTTGTTCGCCTGTAGAGAGGAGCATGTCTAGCTCCCGGGGGTTTGGATTTGGGTGTATACTGTAAGCAAGGTCTAGGAGGATGTCCGTCGTATCCCCCATGGCAGAAACGACGACAATCATCTCATTTCCTTGGCGTTTGGCGTCGACAATTTTTCGTGCGACTCTCTGAATACAGGTAGCGTCGGCTACGGATGAACCCCCAAATTTTTGAACGATTAAAGCCATGGATATACCTCGAATTGGAATGCATTCTAACACAAAATGTATTTGATGAGCGAACGTATGTGTTTGATGGTGAAACTATATCATATGGACTTGAATTTTGCAACCACAATCAGAATAGACTGAATAGTTACGATGAAAGTATGTGATGTGTATTCGAAAATGTCCTAAAATACCACAGCATTCGTATGGCATAGTGAATCGAAAGGGTTGTACGGCGCTTCGCGTGGGACGGTTGTATGGGAGTGATTGTTTTGGGGTCGAGACCAGTTTAGGTCACTTTATGCTCATGATTTGAGTGTCAAAAGTAAGTTTCTCGATTATTCATACTGCATATAGTTCCAGTTGGACATTCCGGAACTATATGCAGTATGAACAAGATCAACTACAGACTTTTGACACCCTAATCAATTTGCTATTTAGAAGACAGAATCCCTTGCGTTGCAAGAGGACATGATCGCTTATTGACCACAATGCGACTGAATAGTTACGATAAAAGTATTGAAAAGTCATTTTGAGTGTGTTAAGATGACAACAACATTCGCCATAAGAACACACAAGTACGCTCTGGAAAGACGCTTCCTGCGCGGAGGTTAAGAGAATAATTGGATAGGGGAGTTGTTTATGAAGTCACTTTATTACCATAGTACCCGATCAAAAGAGGAAAAATTGACTTTTTCACAAGCCGTCATCAAGGGATTGGCTCAAGACGGTGGATTGTATATTCCTGAAACATGGCCAGATTTTGATTTTTCGAGTCAAGAATGGCTTGGACTGTCTTATCAGGAGCTGAGTTTGAAAGTGATTGCACCCTTTATGCCTGAGATTAAAAGTGATGACTTATCAAAGGCACTGAATAGCGCTTATGACAGTAAGTTTTCAGATCCAAAGATTATTCCTTTGAAACCTGTTGGAGATGTCCATGTCCTTGAACTGTTTCATGGAAGGACACTGGCTTTTAAAGATATGGCACTTTCGCTTTTGCCCCATTTAATACAGTTGGCTCAAAAGTCCAGTACGGATGTTCAGAAAGAAATTGTCATTTTGACGGCTACGTCAGGGGATACTGGTAAAGCGGCTCTTGAAGCATTTAGCGGTGTTTCGGGTACGCGGATCTTTGTTTTTTATCCCACTGATGGAGTGAGTGACATTCAAAAGCGACAAATGGCAACCCAAACAGGTGAAAATGTACATGTTTACGGTATCCGAGGCAATTTTGATGATGCACAGCAAGCTGTCAAAGTCATTTTTTCGGATCAAGTGCTTAGAAAATCTCTCGAAGCGTTGGGCAAGGTGTTCTCATCAGCAAATTCAATGAACGTGGGCAGGTTAATTCCTCAGATTGCCTACTATGTAGGCGCCTACTTTGAATTGGTCAAAACAGGTGAAATCACTCAAGGTCAAGCTGTGAACGTGGCCATTCCTACGGGCAATTTTGGCAATATTTTAGCGGCCTACTATGCAAAAAAAATGGGACTTCCCATTGGAAAACTGATTTGTGCCTCAAATGCCAACACCGTCTTGACGGATTTTTTCAATGAGGGCATCTATCAAAAGGACAGAGTGTTTCATACGACGCACTCGCCCTCTATGGATATTGTGGTTTCAAGCAATTTGGAAAGACTCTTGTTTGAAGTGTCAAAGGGCGACTGTGGCACGGTGGCAAATTGGATGACGGCGCTTCAAGAAAAGGGCAAATACGCACTGGATGCAGGTCAACGTTCTATACTCAAAGATTTCTATGCAGGTGCTTGCAGTGATGAAAAAACATTAGAAACCATCCGTGAGGTCTATCAGACGGAGAAATACGTGGCGGATCCCCATACGGCCGTTGCGTTAGCTGTTGAGAAAGAGTATCGTCTCAAAACCGGTGACGTCACGAAATGTATCGTCGTTTCAACTGCAAGTACTTTCAAATTTAGTGAAAGCGTCTTAAAGGCCCTGGATGAAAAGGTTCTGTGGAGTGATTGTACAGAAGTGGAAAGGCTAAACGCTTTGAGCAACATCATGTATGAGGCACTTCCGGGGCCCCTTTCTGAGGTCTTAAGTGCCCCAATACTCCATTTGGAGATATGTGACAAGACGGCAATTCAAAGCGTCGTTGAGAGGGTGTTAGGTCTTTAGTCAGAAGGACAACAATACAGAAGAGGAGGCGTTTAAGATGAAGTATATCGTCGTGTTGGTCGATGGGATGGCAGATGAACCTATGGCGGTTTTGGAAGGCAAAACGCCTCTCGAGGTTGCAAATATTCCGTGGATGCATTATATGGCCACAAAAGGAGAAATTGGGCTAGTCCACACTATCCCAGAAGGTATGTCACCGGGAAGTGACACTGCGAATCTGTCGGTGATGGGTTATGATCCTCAGCGCTATCATACTGGGCGTTCACCTTTGGAGGCAGCCAGCATTGGCGTCAAATTAAAAGACACAGATGTGACCTTTCGCATGAATTTTGTCACCTTATCTAATGAGGCAAATTATGAAGATCGGATGATTATCGACCATTCGGCAGGTGAAGTGACAACGGAAGAAGCTTGCGAACTTTTAAAATCCATCATTAGTCATTTCAGTACAGAAAGCCTCCATTTTTATTATGGGACGAGCTATAGACATCTACTACTGTGGGATTTTGGACTTGAAGGGTTTGAACTCACACCACCTCATGATATACTTGCGCGTCCTATTAAGGCTTATTTGCCCAAAGGCCAAGGCGTTAAGCCAATTGCAGATATGATGGCGGCCTCCTATGATGTGCTGAAGGATCACCCCATCAATATTAAACGTATGGCGGAGGGGCTCAGACCTGCAAATGCCATCTGGATTTGGGGAGAAGGGAAAAAGCCACAACTCGATGCTTTTTCTGAAAAATTTGGCATTATGGGTTCTGTCATTTCAGCGGTGGATTTAATCAAAGGCATCGGACTTTTAGCGGGTTTAAAATCTATCGATGTAGTAGGCGCAACGGGTAATTTGCATACAAATTATGCGGGGAAAATGGAAGCTGCATATGAGGCTTTGTTAGGTGGAGATGATTTCTGTTATATCCACATTGAAGCACCTGATGAATGTGGACATCAAGGGGATTTACAGGGAAAGATTAAATCCATTGAGAATATTGACGCATTCATAGTCGGACCTCTTCTCCATAAACTAGCTGCTGCAGGTGAAGATTTTAGAATGTTGGTTCTTCCAGATCATCCGACGCCAATCCATTTAAGAACCCACACCTCCGCACCCGTACCGTTTGTCTTATACGATAGTACGTGTCCAAAAAATAACCCTCAATACGCATTTACTGAAATTGCAGCGCTTGAGAGTAAACATAGGGTTGATGCCGGACATGAGATGATGTCAATTTTGCTTGAAAAGAAAGTGTAGCCAACTGTTCTGTGTTATAATTGAAGGCGAATAGTGAGGACCTAAAATCAATTTCAGCACTGTCGAACTTTCAGAAGAAAGAGTACAGGAGGCATTATGAAAGTCATTAAGTTTTCAATGAATGAAACATATTATAATCTACTGAAGGATATATGTGAAAAAGAGGATATTGTCATCAAAAGAAAGCTCAATATTTTGCTCTCTCAGGACAGAGAAGTTGTGAATGTCAAAGATTTTTTTCCATCTGACCACAATGAGAAAACGAAGAGTATCACCCTTAAGATCAATGAAGAACTCTATAAAGGCATTATGAAAAACTGTGGCAAACTCAATGAAAGTTCAAGGCATTATGTGCCCTATTTGATTTATCGCTACTTAGCGGATAAAAATCAAAAGGAGAGCTGATTGGGGATGTTTCCTGTAAGCCGATCCTGAATTGTCGTTGACAAGGGGAGTGGTTTTAGGTATAGTCGAAAGGTAGATACTTGAGAAATCTGGTGTTTTACCCTCTCTAAAAGGGAGTAGCTGCCTTAAAAAAGGTGGTAGAGTCAACATACTGGCTGATAAAGCCTGGCTCTACCGAACTGTGAATACAGTTAAGTGAGACTTTTAGCGCTAAAAAAGCGCTAAGAGTCTTTTTGTTTAGGGACAAAAGAGGGTGAAATGTCAATTTGAATTTGGGGGATTAGAATGGAAGAAAAGTATAGTCATTTAAAGTTAGCCGAACGGGGTGCGAAAATCAGCATAATCGCTTATATTGGTTTGTCTTCTCTCAAATTGGGCATAGGGTATTTTTCGGGATCAAAAGCTCTGTTTGCAGACGGTCTGAATAATGCGACGGATATTTTTTCGTCAATTGCGGTTTTGATTGGATTGAAAATTTCGGGAAAACCTGCCGATGCTGAACATGCATATGGGCATTTTAGAGCAGAGACAATCTCGTCCCTCATAGCGGCGTTGATTATGATTGCTGTCGGTCTACAGGTGCTTTATACGGCTGTAAGGGACACGATTTTTTTTAAAGCAAAGGCACCAGATATGACGGCGGCAATGACGGCCATTGTGTGCGCAGTCGTGATTTATTTTGTCTATCGCTACAATTTACGCGTTGCAACGGAGATCAATAGTTCGGGCCTAATGGCGGCGGCAAAAGACAATTTGTCGGATGCGTATGTGGGTATAGGAACGGCAGTAGGTATTATCGCATCACAGTTTGGTTTTCCTTGGATTGACCCCCTGGCTGCAGCTGTGGTGGGTTATTTGATTATCAAGACAGGATGGGATATTTTCATAGAGGCGGCGCATAACTTAACAGATGGATTTGATAAAGCATTACTTGATCAAATACAAGAACGCATTTCTCAGGTTCCAGGTGTGGAAAACATTGAAGATATAAAGGCGAGAATCCATGGGAATATGACTTTAATGGACTTGGTGATATCGGTGAATCCTCAAATCTCCGTACTGCAAGGCCATGATATTGCTGAATTGGTGGAAGAAATGCTTCACGATGAATTTGAGATTAGTCAAGTGATTATTCATATTGAGCCTTTTAGGTCTGAACGATAAGCGATCATGTCCTCTTGCAACGCAAGGGATTCTGTCTTCTGAATAGCAGATTGATTAGGGTGTCAAAAGTATTTACTCAAAGTACTAAGGAAATAAAGAAACATGACGATATCATTAATAAGGTGTATTTTCTATGTTCGCCAAAGGTTGAAATGAATCATTGGCAAATGAACAATCAACTGTTGGCGTCTTATGCACAAATAAGAGAGGAGGTATGGAAATGATAAACCCCATTAATCTGTCGGCGAAACAAGCCTATCAAAAGACCGCTGAGATTAAAACAGTAACCAGTGATTTGCAAAAATCAAACGCGACCAAAGGTGGTGAAATCACGAGTCCTGAAGTTGCATTAGAAATTGGTAATCAAGAAAACGTTGCAACTTATAGTAAACCAGCACCTCGAAAGCCGGATCTCGAGGCGATTTCTGAGTTGAAACGGCAGGCTGACGTGGCACTTGCGCCCCTTAGACAGATGGTAGAAGAGTTACTCAAGGGCCAAGGGATGACATTTAAGACAGCAATGGAAGGTGAAATGGTTGACATTACACCTGAGATGCGTGCGGAAGCTCAGAAGCAGATAGGGGATGGTGGTGCATTCAGTGCAGAGAATCTTTCGACCAGCATCGTTGATTTTGCTAAGGCTATATCCGGTGGCGACAAAACGAAATTCGACTTATTGAAGGAGAATATCCAAAAGGGATTTGACGAAGCCAAGAAAGTTTTTGGCGGTAAATTACCCGAAATATCCGAAAAAACTCTAGAACTTGCCATGAGCAAATTAGAGGAATGGGCAAAAAGTGATGCGTCATAAAAGTGAGTAGACGCCTTATCAAAGGAGATTTTCTTTGATAAGGCGTTATTTATTTTCCTTTGAAAGCTTATCAATTGGCTGTGGTTCGGACATTTTGTCCGGTTTTGCTGTTTGAAATGAAATGCAATTCTTAACTTTTGTTTGCCAGAAACACGAATCGAGAATTTGCAAGGGTTTTGAATGGGTTGAGACTGTGTTGTGTTTGCTGTGCATCGATATTGAAACACAAAATAGTGAAACGCAAAATGTTTCAGTGCCTTAACATTTTGTGCTTTAAAGTGCATTTTGGTGGTAAAATAGTGTTACGTGGTACTATAAAAGCATCACGAAAAACAAACGTATGGGGAGGACTTATGAAGAAGGCACTTAGTTTAGCGTTAACACTCTGTTTGATTTTCACGTTCAGTATCTCGGTATATGCTGAAGGTGGGACAGATGCGACTTCATCTGCATCTACAAGCTACACAGCACCTGGCGCAACAGGTACTGTGGTAAAAGTAACGGTACCTGCAGGCGCAGTGGCATACACCGTTAAATCAGGTGATGTTATGTGGAAAATTGCCAAAGACAACGGTCTTACACTGGATCAATTGCTCAAACTCAATCCATGGATCAAAAATGGAAATGCTATTAAAGTGGGACAACAACTTTTAGTTAAAGCAGCTCCTGCTACTGCAGTTGTTCCTGTTGTTCCTGTTGTTTCTTTAACTGAAAGATACCTCGGCTTAGGCAATATGAATAACTTCCGCGTTAGAGGTGCAAACTACAGTATGAATATGACGACTGCAAGCGTCATTTTTGACAAGGACGGCAAAATTGTTAGTGCTTATGTAGATACTTACGAAGTAGGTCAAGCTGCTGGATTCACAAACTGGCCAGGAGCAACACCTGAAACAACTATTGAAACTGCAACTGCTCAAGTTTCTGCTTGGAAAAGCAAAAGAGAAGTTGGCGATGCTTATGGTATGGCTAAAGCAGCGACAACTAAAAATGAATGGTATGTCCAAATGGATTATTATCAAAAATTCTTTGTAGGCAAAACAGTGGCTGAACTCAGAACTTGGTTTAACAAAAATACGGGCGCTACAGGCAAACCAATCAACCCAGCTACAACGACTGTTGATGCTGAAAAAGCAAAACTTGCCCTTTTGACAGATGCTGAAAAAGCAAATTTAGCGGACGTTGTTACAAGTGCAACGATGTCTCTTAGTGATAGCCATTCTCTTATTCTTGAGGCTATTGAAGAAGCGTATGCGAAAAGAGTATTGATCAAGTAATCTATGATCTAAATCTGACTTTTAAAAGACGGTGTCTCACTTTGAGGCACTGTCTTTTTTTTGAGTGAAACAGATTGGAAATTGACTAGTGCTCTGAACTAAAAAGTGTGATATAATAAGGGGTAAAGGTAATTTGAGTGCGTTGATAGAACGTATGGGATATGGAGGGTGGTTGTATGTCAGAAAAAAGTATGGAAATGATGAAAAAGTTTTTGGAAAAGAAAAAAGAAGATCAGGTACAAAAGCAAAAATTCGACTTTAACAAGAAAATTGGCTCAGCTCAGAAGGCTGTCAAATCTTCAAAAACACGTGGATCTAATAATAAAGTATGATGGTACATTAAAAGAAACAGCAAACAGTTTATACTGAAAGCTGTTTTTTTCGTTTTTGGCTTTGGCACAACGTTTATAAACGCATTAGAAAAGGATGTCCTATCTTAAAACCAAATTAAAAACGTGTATGAAGCATTGAGTACAGTCGTAGAGAATGATATAGTGACTGCGTAGAACCAAACCTATAGGAGGTGCGGAGTGAGCACGTTGATTAAATTTACATTGAGAAGTATCGCAGAGAAAAAAATGCGCACTTTTCTCATCATTCTATCTATAGCATTATCGGTTGCGCTGACTTTTGCCTCCATCTCTTTAAAAGGGACCATTATGAATTTGTTTGAAGAGCAAATTAAACAGTTTATGGGCGATGCAGAAATCATGATTACTGCCGGTGAAAATTCCAAATCTTCATGGATTAGGATGCAAGATTTGGAGGGCTTTAAAGACAGAATTTCCTATCAGGTGGGAACGATTTCGGCACAAGGTGATTATGTCACCGCTAAAGATGAAAAGTATGCCTTTGATATTAAAGGGTATCGACTTGAAGATTTAAAGGTCATGAATCCTATAGACATCGCTTCCGAGACGGATGATGCCTATGTGGGGAAAAGCTTGATTATGGGTGAGGCGGATGCCAATAAATTAGGAATCACCCTTGGACAGACAATTGAACTTAAGATCAACAAGATAGACTATAAGTTCAAAGTCATAAAATTTGCAGTTTCCCAAGGGTTGTTTAGAGAAAGCCAAGGCAACTCCTTGACAGTGGTTGTTCCACCAGGAGTTCTCCAAAAAATAAACAAAGTGGATAACCGTTACAATATGATTTTGTTAAGGTCCTTTGAAGGCGTTGACGACAAGCAGCTCATAGAGGATCTCAGAAAGGTCTATAACCGTGAAAGTGTTGAAGACCCTATTCCTGAAGATGAAATTGAAAAGGCTATAAGCACAATTATTATACCTTTCCTCCTTATGATCACTCTTGTTGTCATGACGAGTATGTTCATTATTTACACCTCCTTTAAAGTCATCACCCAAGAAAAACTTCCAATACTAGGAACATTCCGGTCTATAGGGGCAACAAAGACCATCACCGACTGGATTTTGCTTCTTGAAAGTGTTCTGTATGGTATTGTTGGCGGTATTATTGGATGTGGATTAGGGATATTGGTTTTGAAGGGCATCGTTTTCGTCATGTCCATGGATGCTTCATCTGGGAAAAACATGAAAATAGACTTGGCTTATGGTACAAGCGAATTCATAATGGCCATGTCAATGGCGATTATCCTCGCTATTGTAAGTTCCATCATTCCGATTTTGCAGATCTCAAAAATTGCACTTCGAGATATCGTCCTGGGGAATATTCAGCCAGCGGTCAAGAAATCGCCCTTTAAGTTGGTTTTAGGATTTCTGCTTTCAGCGATGCCTTTTATTCTCTCTCAATTCAAATTTGGTGAGGCTGGTATCCTTGTCCATGGACTCGGCATGGTACTCATGGTTTTTGGAGTGGTGTTGCTTGTGCCTTATTTTACAACCATTATGGCCATCGTCTTTGAAAAAATTTTTGGGTTTATATTTGGTAATCTAGGCAGCATTTGAGCAAAAAACATTCGAGACAATAAAAGTGTTATGAACAATATAAGCTTACTGGCTATCGGTATCGGGGGCATCTTGATGATCAACCATGTGAGCTATAGTGTGGGAGTAGAGGTTGTCAACGTCTATAATTCAGCGAAGTATGATATTGAAATGAACACAAATGGCAGTTCGAGAAGTCTCGAACAACGCATTCTCAGTGTAGAAGGCATCCGTGATACGTTGGGAACGCGCAAGATCTACGCCGATGTATATACTGACGTCGAACCCACCTCCAGTTTTAGCAACCAAGAGATTCAGGGAATCAATACGGAAGAATACTTTGATTATTGGGATATGAATTTTACGACCAATAAGAAACAAGCGCTAAAAGACCTAGAAGCGGGGGGCATTATTCTGACCACAGGGCTGAGGGATAAGTACAACCTTGAAATTGGCGATATGGTCAACGTGAAATATACCTATCCAAAGCCAAAATCAGTGGCGTATAGAGTTTCGGGATTTGTCAATACGCTTATGAACAATGGGAAATTAGCTTATTTATCAGAGAATACCTACAAACGGGACACAAAAAAATCTGGATATGACTCAATCTATATTCGCACTGAAAAAGGCCAAGATCCCGAGGTTGTCCTAGAAAGGTTACAAAAGAAGTTTGAAAAAGATTTTTACTACATGACTACCCTAGAGAAAAGCAAAATAGAAAATACACAAGCCAATGCACAGATTTTCATGCTACTGACGGGATTTTCTATAGTGGCTATGGTGATTGGCATCTTTGGTATTTTCAATAACTTCGTCGTCAGTATGATGAGTCGGAGAAGGCAGTTTGCGATGATGCGTTCTGTAGGGCTATCAAAGAGCCAAATGCTCAAAATGCTGTTTACAGAAGCCTTCTCTAGTGGTCTGACAGGTGGACTTGTGGGTGTAATTACGGGTTATGTCATGGTCATCAGTGTTGGACTTGTTCTCGTCAGTATGGATTTGCCAGTGGCGATGCACTTCAATGGTCCCATGTTCTTTAACGCCTTTATCAGTGGAGGCATCATAAGTGTCCTTGCAAACCTATTGCCAGCGTTTAAGACGTCAAAAATGAATATAATCGAGGCGATTAAGTATGAATAATTCTGAAACAAAAAAAGTAGTAGAGGTTATTGACCTTTTTAAAACCTTCAGTATGGGCAAACTTGAGGTTCCAGTCCTTAAAAACATCAATTTGTCCATTGAAATGGGGGAATTTGTCTCCATTATGGGTCCTTCGGGATCAGGGAAGAGTACCCTGTTATACCTTTTGGGAGGGTTAGATAAACCCACATCAGGCGAAATTCGCATCAACGGTGAAGATATTGCCAAAATGAAGGATAAACGCGGTTCGGAGCTTCGGCGTAGAGATATTGGATTCGTATTTCAGTTCTACAACCTCATTCCCAATTTAAACGTCATCGATAATGTCCTTTTGCCAGTCCTACTGGATGGTAAAAAGCAGAAGCATCACATGGAAAGGCTTGAT
>JBBRGL010000017.1:0-17084 GCA_038240675.1 Peptostreptococcales bacterium | reverse complement strand
AAGCTTTAAGAGACAATGTCAGTACTGTCATGCGTTACTTAGGATTGTCTGAAAATCTTTTCACCAGAGGGCCATCTTAATTTCGGAAAATCCAGTAATTAACTATTCGCGAAGCTCGCCTATTTCAGCGGACTATGCGTTATAGAGTTGATTTTGCACATTTCTCATAAACTTATAAAAAACAAAAAAAGACACCCCGAAAAGAGCGTCCTTTTGTCACTTTTGAATTTATACTTCCCCATGGAAGCAGCTACCACCGATGAATTCTCGAATAAGAGCTGTCTGAGGAATGAATTTATCATTTTCAATGGATTTAAAATAACTGAGGAATTTTAAAAGTCGCGTCGCTTCGGCAAATTCTGGCTCAGAGGGCGGAATTTGAAGCAAAAGAGGTTCAGCGTATTTTCTGAAGACAGACAGTTCATAGACGATAGCTGAATTAAACACTGCATCTGCACTTTCTTGGAAAGGGAAAATGTTTTTCTCCTCACCCCTTCTGACAGAGTTCCACAGCCTTAAAGTCGTCAATGCAGTATGACCTCTGTACTTACTGTCCCTGACAATCCTTCGAATGAGCCGTGTATCCGTGGTTGGAATGCGGTTATGCTCATCAATATTGAGCTGAGTCAGAGCACTAATGTAGATTTTGAATTTTTGATCTGCAGAAATTTGAGCCGTCAATTTTTCATTGAGTCCATGTATGCCTTCGATAATGACAACTTGATCCTCGCTAATTTGGAGTGAATTGCCCTTGTATTCTCTTTGGCCTAAATGAAAATTAAAGGTTGGAAGTTCTACCCTATCGCCCTGCAAAAGCCCTGACAGGTCTATGTTGAACTGGCCAGTATCCACGGCTTCAATGGATTCAAAGTCATATTTCCCTTCGTCGTCTAGAGGTGTACGTTCACGATTGACAAAGTAATCATCCGTAGACAGGGTAATAGGTTTTAAACCGTTGACCTGAAGCTGTACCATGAGCCTATGGGCAAAAGTCGTTTTTCCAGAGGATGAAGGCCCTGCAATGAGCACGAGTTTCTTCTGAGCTTTCGTGATTTGATCCGCAATTTTAGCTATTTTTTTTTCGTGCAACGCTTCTGTGATCCTTATCATTTCACCTTCTTTACCCGAGGCGACAATATCATTGAGATTATAAGCAGAACTAATACCTAGCAGTGCGCCCCACTTCACAGCCTCTTTCAACGCCTCTGCAATCTTGGCCTGCTCTTCAAATTCTGGCACTTGAGTGGGGACATATTTAGTAGGATGCATAAGAACCATGCCCCCGTTATACAAGATTAAATCATAGGCAAAAATCATACCCGATCTTGGCAACATATAGCCGTAGAAATAATCCATCAACCAGCCGCTTTGGTACACATTGATGGTTTCAGACTCCCGGTATTTTAAAAGTTCATATTTGGACGGCATATTTAAGGAATGGAAATAGTCATACGCTTTCTCTTTTGAGATTGTTCGCTTGACAAAAGGCTCATCGGCAGCAATAATTTCATCCATTCTGCCCTTGATTAAAACAATGTCCGAATCCACTAAATCACGTCCTCTGAGACGGCAATTAATCCCTTTGGACAGAGAGTGCATAATATTCACATCTTCTCCCGGGAAAAGTTCAAGTACAGCCCGAATCAACACAAAGGATAGGCTCCGTTGATAAATCCGAACGCCATCCATATTTTCCATGTCCACCAAGACCACATCATTCAGTTCTTCCGAAAACGTCTTAGTCAGCTCCATAAGCTTGTTGTTGACCTTCATGGCCGTTATCAAAACGGGATGTGTCTTTTGAAGCATTTGACCGAAAGAATACAGTGTTGTTCCGTTTTCAACCTGAAAATCCCGACCATCTTGAAGTCGAATCGTTAGCATAAGCGCAAACCTCCCTAGAAAGTGTTTATTTGATCAAATGGGAAAAGCCGAATATACGCCTTCCCTTTAATGCGGTCCTTGCTGATAAAGCCTACAGCCTCATCCCTGGAATCACGGCTCACTTGTCGATTGTCGCCTAATACAAACACATGTCCTTCCGGAACAACAGCATCCACTTCACCCATGGTAACTGAACTAATATAATTTTCTTCAAGGCGCGTTTCATTGACAAATACATCGCCACCTGTAATACGAATATGGTCCCCTGCAAGACCAATAACGCGTTTGATCAAACTTTTTTTCATAAAGGTGTTGAGCTCTAAATCTGATTTGAAAACAATAATATTGCCGCGTTCAGGCAACTTTGTAAAAAGGGTAATACGCTCCATTAAAAGCAAATTATAATTTGTAAGTGTGGGTTCCATAGAAGGCCCTATAACCAGTGAAGGTCTTGCAAAAGTGGTGATCACGCCAGCAATAATAAGGGCGAGTGCAATTGTTTTGATCCATTCAAATAATTCTTTCATCATGATTTCGAAACTCCTTATTCAGGTAAATCCTGATTATTTTCTCTTTATTCCTCTTCTTCTGGATCCTCAACAGTCAGATTGAGTTGTTCCAACTCAGATACAATCCATGTATTGATTTTACTATATTTAAACCTTTCCAACCGAATGTCTAATTTTTCAAGACAATTTCTAAAATCATCTAGGACATTATACGGATTTCCATATGCCTTGTAGATTTCATCACGACTGACACCCATAAAACCATGCCCCACTATGGAGCCATTTCTGAGCTCGATGAGTTCATTCATTTTCTCTGAATTAAGGAGCCTCACCACTTCTTGATACTTGATCTCATCCCGTTGAAAACGCTGGATATATGTTGTCAAGCCATACACCAAATTCGCATTAAAAATCTTGTATTTATTGCGCAGCATCTTGAGGATATTGCGCTTAGAGACAAACTCAACATTGAAAGACATTTTTTTTCTGTCAAAGTGCTTTTTCAAAAACATATACTTGAAAACAGCTTCCTTAAATCTAAACACACGGCCTAAGAAGTCAATATATTCCTCGTTGACCAACCTAAATTTAATGTTCTCAATCAGCTCTGAAAAAAGAGCATCTGGATCACCGTCAATAAGTTCAGTCAAATTGTCGTGCAAGTCAATCATATCCCTCGACTTCTTATTCACCTCGGGCAGTTTGGACAAAAGACGTTGCGCTGTCTTGAAATCGAAATTGGCCGCATAGCGACAAGAGTTAATCACGATTCCAGGAGCTGTGTCCTTAAATCCTAACGCATCCAGTATTTCTAGTGCGCCACCATAATCATAACGGTCAATTAGCTTCAAAATCACCTTATAGGATTTGAGCATGTATATCTCCTATCAAAGTGTATCCCAAAAGTCAAATACACGATTTTTTTGTGACGTATATTCCTTTGAATTCACCACTACCTTATAGGCGTGGAGCAGTTGGGTCGTTGCACCCAAAAGCCTTCTGCCGCCGTATTTCACGTCTCCCACAATAGAGTGGTCGATGAGCTCGAGGCTTGCGCGTATCTGATGACTACGCCCTGTGAACAACTGGATTTCCACAAGTGTAAATCCACGTTTGGACTCAAGGGGTTTAATCAGTGTACTGACAGCCTTAGACTCTGGCAATTCCTCATCGTGAATACTTACTTTATTGAGTTCGCTGTCCTTAAGCAAAAATCCTTTAATTTCTTGCGTCTCTTTTAGAACACCATGACAGACTGCAATGTAGTATTTGTCGATCTTCCGTTCCCTCATCCATTCATTGTACTGTTTCAAAGCATCATAGGTCTTGCAAAAAATCACGAGGCCCGATGTGTTTTTATCGAGTCTTTGAATAGATGCTGGCTTGAAAGTCCGTGTGCTGTAGGCTTTCAAGTACTTTAGGACCTTGGTGCTGAGGGTATTAGAATACTCCGTCTGATCAGGATGCGTCAAAAGACCATAGGGTTTATCCACGATCAAAATCTCTTCATCTTCATAGACGATGTCCAAATCAAGCTCTTCACTTTCAAAAACCCGTTCTTCCTTCATGAGTGTACCAAGTGATTCCTCAGACAGAAAAATCTGAAGGGTATCCCCTTCCACCAAAAAATATTCTGGGTCTTTCTTGAGGCCATTGACCTTTATGACTTTTTTCCTGAGCAATTTAAAAATATTGCCTCTTGTAGAATCGTTAAAATATTTGAGTAAAAACCGATCTAAACGTTGATCCTTCTCATTGCTGCCAATTATAATCTCTTTCATGTCAACTCCTATAATTCTGTATGAACGGACAAACATGCCCTCGCCGTCTGGAACCCCATCTTTTCATATAAACAAACCGCTTGTGTATTCTTTTTAGAAACATACAAAACAGGTTTCTTGTTCTTTGCTCTTGCAACTGCAATAAGGGCTTTCATCATGGCCTCGCCATAACCTCTTCGCCTGTGAATTTTGGCGGTATAAACACCGCCGATTTGTGCATAGAGTTTGGTCTCAAGTTCAATCGCCCCCTGAGCCACAATGCGGTCTTGATAGAGTAAGAAATAAAGCTCTGACGCCTTAGCCTCTGCCCAAATCTCTTGCTTCAAATTATTGATGATCTTCGGGTTCCGCCCAAAAGCCACTTCAGATTCGATCAAGAAATCAATGGCACTCTGGAAATTATAGTCCTTAGCCTGGACCAGTTTGAGTTCGGTCTCCTCCACGGGGAGCGCATCTGGAAAAGTCATAAAAGCACAAGGATCATAAACAAACTGCTTTAAGGACCGATGCAGCAAATCAAAAACAGGGTCTACACAGGACTGGAGCCCAATCATAAACAAGGGCGAATACTGTTTAATTGCCTTCAAAAAATCCACTCGCTTCAAAATCTCATTTTCTATAAAATACCCAGACATAAGCCGTTTATTCGTAAAAACAAAGGCGCCTGTCAAAAGATTTTCATCATTAAAAAAGCCGTAGAAATCACCCGACCGCTTTTGCTTTTTATTGTTATTAAGTCCAAAAACCTCAAAACTATACAGCATATCCAGTGCTTCAAAGCCGTATTCAGCCAAAAAACGCGCCACAGCATCACAGTCCCCATCACCCAAACGCCTAAATTCCATAAATACCCCTTTAGTCTCATCTCTTTAAAGGAAAGCAAATGGTCAACAAAACCCTGAAAACCCTATGCATCTATGATTTTACCATAACCGAGCCCATAACACACGAAAATCTCTAGGTCTGCAAAAAACTCGCATTTGACAACGATTCAAAACTTTGATAAGGTATTAACAAGGTCATCTTTTGCGAGAGTATTCTTACTGAGCATGACGATTTTCACCCACAACTTTCATCCTCACGGAAAAGAGCGATCAACTGTCAATCTAATCCACAAGGCTTGACACATCGGCTATTTTTTGTGCAGACGATATGCTCTTTCCTTATGGAAGAGCATTTTTATTTTTTTGAAAAGGAGATTCCTATGAAAATTGCCGTCATCGGTACAGTTCTCGACCATCCTTCAGAATCTCAAACGCGTTTTAATGAGGTGCTTTCTCATTACAAGCACATCATCAAAGGGCGTATGGGACTCCCTTTCGAAGAGCATGACATCTCCGTCATCGCCATTACTGTCATGGGCACTATGGACGACATCAACAGTCTGACGGGCAAGCTTGGCAATATTCCCGGCGTCACCGTCAAAACTTCAATTTCAAAAAAGGAGCTCAACCATGAAGGAACGCATTGACCGATTAGCACAAAATCACATTTTACCCCGAGAAGAACTTCTCGACTTGATCCAAAACATCTCAGAGGCCGACAAAGCCTATTTATTTGAAAAATCACTGGAAGCCAAAGAAACCTTCTACGACAAGAGCGTCTTTATGCGAGGTCTCATTGAAATCAGCAGTTACTGTGCCCAAAACTGCACCTATTGCGGCATCCGAAGAGACAATGAAAACGCAGAACGCTACAGGCTTTCCGTCGACGAGATCCTCGGCTGCTGTGATGAAGGTTATCGCCTAGGCTACCGCACCTTCGTCCTTCAAGGCGGAGAAGACCCCTACTACACGGACGAACGCCTCCTTGAACTCATTCATGCCGTCAAAGGCAAATACGATGATATCGCCATTACCCTTTCACTGGGTGAGAGAAGCTACGACAGCTACAAAGTCCTAAAAGCTGCCGGTGCCGACCGTTACCTGTTGAGACACGAAACCGCTTCTAGAGCACTTTATGAGTCACTCCATCCCGATATGTCCTTCGACAACAGAAGGCAGTGCTTAAAAGACCTGAAAACTTTAGGTTTTCAAGTCGGTGCAGGTTTTATGGTGGGCCTTCCGGGGCAGACGGCGGATGATTTGGTGGAGGATTTAATGTTCCTTAAAGAACTTGAGCCTCACATGGTGGGCATTGGGCCATTTATCCCTCACTCAGAAACGCCAATAGGCCATAATCCCGGTGGCACAGTGGATCAAACGCTCCTGATGATATCCCTTGTGAGACTTATTCTACCCATGACCTTGCTTCCTTCTACCACTGCCCTTGGCACCATCGACGAAAAAGGAAGAGAAAAAGCGCTTAAAGTCGGCGCTAATGTCATCATGCCCAACCTCTCACCTACAGACGTGAGAGCAAAATACGCGCTCTATGAAAACAAAATATGTACTGGTGATGAAGCAGCACACTGCCGCGCATGCATTGAAGGTCGCATCAACTCTGTCGGTTTCTATGTGGACATGAGCAAGGGTGATCACTACGAATGGAGGTAATACCTATGTTTATAGATCAATCCTATATTGAAGGCCTTATCAAGGAAGCACAGGGCGTGGACAAAACAGAAATCTCCTGCATCCTTGAAAAAGCGGAACGCCTTGAAGGTCTCGACCATTTAGAAGTGGCCAAACTTCTCTACATGACCGATGACGACCTCCTCAAAAAACTTTTCAGCGTGGCTGGCAGCATCAAAAAACGCATTTACGGCGACAGAGTTGTTATGTTTGCGCCACTCTACATCAGCGACTACTGTGTCAACAACTGTACTTACTGCGGTTACCAGAAAAGCAACTGTTTCGAGAGACGCAAACTGACACAAGATGAGATTAGAGAAGAAGTACGTCTTCTCGAAAAAATGGGCCACAAACGCCTTGCCCTCGAAGTAGGCGAAGACCCTGTCAACTGCACCATCGACTATGTCATCGAATCCATCGGCACCATTTATAGCACTTTCCAAGAAAACGGCAGCATCAGACGCATCAACGTCAATGTCGCCGCCACCACTGTGGAAGAATACAAAAAACTCAAAGAAGCCAGCATAGGCACGTATATACTATTCCAAGAAACCTACCATAAACCGACTTATCTCGCCACCCATCCTAAATGCCTCAAAGGAAATTACGACTACCATCTCTCTGCTTTTGACCGCGCTATGGAAGCCGGCATTGAAGATGTAGGCGGCGGCGTACTCTTTGGCCTTGCGGATCACCACTTTGAAGTCCTCGGCCTAATGCTTCACAACGAACATCTCGAAAAAGAATACGGCGTGGGCTTTCACACCATTTCAGTCCCAAGACTCAAAAAAGCCGCAGGCATGGACCTGAGCCAGTATCCTCATATAGTCACCGATACAGAATTCAAAAAAATAATCGCCATTATCCGCTTGGCTGTTCCTTACACAGGCATTATCCTCTCCACAAGAGAAAATGAAGCCTTCAGAAAAGAAGCCATCGCCTACGGCGTATCACAAGTGAGCGCCGGCTCATGCACAGGCGTCGGCAGCTACAAAGAACACGAAGAAGGCGATGAAGATGGCCATACGCCTCAGTTCGTCGGCGAGGATCACCGTTCACCTCTCGAAGTGGTCAAAGCCCTCATCGATGACGGCTATATCCCAAGCTACTGCACCGCTTGCTACAGGTCAGGACGCACAGGCGACCGCTTCATGCAGCTCGCCAAAAGCGGCAGCATCCAACACGTCTGCGGCCCTAACGCGCTCATGACCCTGATGGAATTCATCTACGACTACGGCGATGCCGAACTCATGGCCAAAGCAAAACCCATCATCTATCAAAAGGCCGAAGAATCCACCAGAGAAGACATCAAAGCCCTCCTCCTCAGCAATCTAAAACGTATAGAGGCTGGTGAAAGAGATTTGTTCCTGTAGTCCATAAAACAAGAGCCGTCCCAGATCAGAAAGCAATTTCTAATCTGCGGACGGCTTTTTTAGAATCCTATTCAACCGCAAACACCCCTCTACCCTTTGCGGATAATACGTCTCAACTTTACAAAAACCCATCTAAATACGCTAAACCCCGTCATAACCAAGGCCTCCATCAAAGCGAGTATAGTCAAGAGTCCAATAAACATAAAGAAAGCACTCATATAAAATAGAACCTGATCCCCTTCATACAAAAACTGCCGTGAATAGGCGGACTGGTTTAGAAAACTATAAAAGACTATGCCGAGGGACAGCATTATTTTCGCCACCAAACTATTGAAAATAGGATGGTCCTTGCGTATAGGTGTTACGTACGTTTCCTCTAATGGGTTCATATTCATCTCCTTTTAAGTTCTTTTTTGATCCATTACAAATCAAAATGCGCCCCACACAAAAAACTATTATGCCAGCAGGGATACCGGCTAATGATTGAATCAGAAAAGCAGCGCTAAAAACGAGAGCAGACATACCCACTGTACCCAGAAGGATTATGATCAGTGGATATTTAAGAATTGCTTTCATGGTTTAAAACGCCTATGTTGAATTTCTATTGATGTGGCTGTTATCTTGAGCCCACCAAGGCCTGCCCTTTCTGTGCTACCCATTACAATACAACAACAACTTTTTCAAAAACATGAAGGGTGCCATCAGGCGTGATGGTGATCATCACAAATTCTTCATCATTGTTGAAAAATGCAGCTGCGAAATGTCGTTTTTTAACGCACAAGGTTTAGGGGTCAGGCCTGCACAAGAACTTTAATGTTCTCCCTGCATATTCTCGAAACATATCCATCGCTGTGACCGAAGTCCCTACTGACCTCAGATTGTGTCATTGCGCCATACTTAATGATTTCCTTTATGAAGCAATTCCTAAGTTCAAGCATATCCTCTTTAAGGTATTTCTTCTTCAGGTTTTCAACTTTAACACCCGTTCTGTTTTCAAAAGACATGATCACCTCTAACTTATCCTTTTTCTCTAAACTCATTTTATTAATCTCAAATTCAATTTCATCCTGTTCCGGTGCCATTTCTCGATCTGTTTTTGTCATAATTATATCATCTGCTTTTGAAACAAAGTCCAAGTAATGCGCCAAGGCTTTATTTTTGTTTTTTGAAAAATGTCCAAGCACCTCATGTGTCTTACAATTCCCCTGATCATATGACAAAGATTATCCATGATTACATAAGCATATAAGCTACCACCATATTGCTCGACGTACCCGAAAAGCCTCTCTCAGTATTGGTTTTTATTTTCATCCTGTTTGAAAACAGAGTCTTTATTGTTTCCCCTTGCAATAACATGATAGAGTGCGCCTTTATAATGAATACGTGGTTTTCTTGCCAATAGCTGACCTCCCATAATCTCTCTTCACCATTTTATCACAACTAAAAGTGCATGTGCAGGCCTGACCCCTCAGATATTCCACCTTCATTCTTCAATCCGTGTACTGCGTACATAGAAATTGAACATAAAAAAGCACCTACGCCCTTTTATTTACAAAGGTTTGTAGGTGCTATGTGAGTCGTTAATATCGTCGTGGTCGGCTTAACCGAAATATCTCTTTAAAAGTCCAGCAAAGGCTCTTCCATGTCGTGCTTCATCATGGAATCATCAGTAGACACAAGAACTGCTCTTACGGCAAACGCTTATGGTTTTATTTCCCATACGATAAGTTGTACAAAGCATCTGTAGTATTTGAAGCTCGATAACCATAGATGCATTAACCGTTTGACCTGCGTTATCTTCGGAGATCAGGCTTGTCATTTTACTTAAGCGTCCCTTATGCCTACTTTTTAGCGATCTGTCAGAAGTGCATTTGCCCTAAAGAAATCAAAATTGCGCCAGTCTGTGTCCATCCATCGCTTTTCGAGGCCGTTGAAATAGACGTACTCTGAGTTCAAATCCCCCTGTTCATAGAACTGAAGGATGAGGCCTAGGTGCTTGGCATTGGGGGAAAAGGGCCAGTTGTCTTCTTTATCATATAGGGGACCAAGGTCTTTTTCGAGGGCATCTTTCATGATTTTGACTTGGGTGTCGCTCAGTGCTTCTATGGATTCCACATGAATGATCATGATGGAGTCCTTAATCGGTTTCACTGCAAGCATATCCGTGATATTGGGCACCGCCGTCAGCATAGCGCTTTTATAGGTCTCAAAATCCTTGTTTTTGTAGTGTTTGAATGCCAAATCCATCGCGTGATTTTCATAATAGATGCGTGCGTAGGTGACGAGGTCTGTACCTTCATACAGATAAAGCTGATCTTCTATAAAAATCCGCAGATGGACCTTGCTGAATTTCTTTGTCAGGACTTCGTTATTCCAATAGGGCACTTTTGTGTATTCTAAGTCTTTGACCAAGGTAATCTGTGAAAAATAGTTCCGCGCATTTTGGATGTTGATCCGCGTTACACTTGGATCAAAATGCATGTCTAAATTGAGCTCGTCCCTCACTGCATACAGTTGTTGACTTCCCAAGTAATCTAGAAAGTACACCGATCTAAACAGACTTGTTGCCTCAGGGTCCAAGTAGGTGACTCTATCCTTGGCCTTGGACTGATCCAAATAGGTGAAACCAGGCTCTTTTTCGAACAAACTGCATCCCTGAAGGGCGAGGGTCACTATAAGAAGCAATATGGTTTTTCTCACATGAATACATCCTTTTCTACAGTATAGATTAAGGTGTCAAAAGTCCTTAATTGAAAAGCCACTGAGGTGGCGAAGAAAACCATTATGATTATTCTTCTCCATACCCAGTGGCTTTAGAATCACTCAGGAACAGGTTTCTCATCGTTTGTTTTTGACTCTTTTTTCTTTTTTTCGCTTTTGATTTTGCTTTTCTTGTTTTCTTCTTTTGTTTTTTTATCCTTTTTCGGTGCTTTTGGTTCGGAATCCTGTTTATGACCTGCACTGGCTAATTCAGACGCCACATCGGGGACATATGTCTGAGAGTCTATAGGTGGACGGACATAGCCGTTGTTTTCCTGACGTTTTGGAAGCTTTAATTTCTTTTGGACAACTTCTCTGTAATCAATCGTGGACAACAAATGAGACATACAGTTGATTCTCGCATTGCGTTTTTCATTGGAATCAATGACCCACCAAGGAGAAGACTCTGTGTCCGTGTATTCAAACATCACATCTTTGGCTTTTGAGTACTCTACCCACCGCGTGCGCGCTTCAAGGTCCATATCGCTGAGTTTCCATTGTTTTGTAGCGTCGTTAATGCGCTGTTGAAAACGCTGCTCCTGCTCATCATCGCTGACGGAGAACCAGTATTTGATAAGAATAGTCCCTGAGCGCATGAGCTGATTTTCAAATTCAGAAACGGATTTCAAGAATTCCCAGTACTCATCGTCAGTGCAAAAGCCCATAACCCGTTCAACGCCCGCTCTGTTATACCAGCTACGGTCAAACAATACCATTTCGCCAGCTGATGGTAAGTGCGCCACATAGCGCTGGAAATACCACTGTGTTCGCTCTTTTTCTGTAGGCTTAGGGAGCGCCACAATACGACAGCTCCTAGGATTCAAGCTTTCTGTAATGCGCTTAATAACGCCACCTTTTCCAGCTGCATCACGACCCTCAAACAACACGACGACTTTTAGGCCTTTATAAACGACCCATTCTTGAAGTTTTACAAGTTCTACTTGGAGCTCTGCTAGTTTTTCTTCATAAATTTCTTTAGATAGCTTCATATTCGTCACCTCATTTCTATTATACCGCAACTTGTCAGATACAAACATTTTTTCAATAGGTTTTTGTTTGAATAGTACTGCATGAATAGGGTAAACTGTAACTGTCGGAATACAGGAGGACATAGTATGATTTTTAATCAGTGGTATGCCATCATGGAAAGTCGGGAGGTCAAGACTAAGCCCATAGGTGTTTTAAGATTTAATGAAAAACTCGTTCTTTGGCGCAGCGCCGAGGGCGTCCACTGTTTCTTTGACAAATGTTGTCACAGAGGTGTTCAGCTTTCAAAAGGAATCCTCAAAGATAACCACATACAGTGCCCTTTTCACGGCTTGGAATTTGATTCCACGGGCAGATGCGTCCTTATTCCCGCCAATGGCAAAGGTGCGCAAATTCCTGATGCTTTTAAGGTCAATGCCTACAGAGCAGTCGAGCGCGGGGGATTCATTTGGGTTTTTTGGGGTGAAGCCGAGTTAGCCGATGATGCGCTAATCCCTTATTTTGAACAACTTAAAGATATGCACTATATGACCCTGATTGATCACTGGTCAGTCCATTACTCGCGGGTTATCGAAAATCAGCTGGACGTGGTCCATCTGCCCTTTGTCCACGCAACCACTATTGGCAAAGGCAATAAAACAGTCGTCAATGGCCCTAAGATTTTGTGGGATGGCAAAGAACTCAATACCTGGGCCACAAACGCCCTAGACACAGGCCAAACGCCTCAAAATGCCAATGAAATTGTCATCAAAGATCAACAAGTCGTTCTGCGCTTTCGCTTCCCAAACTTGTGGATGAACGATATTGCCGACAAAATCAAAGTCGTCATCGCTTTTGTGCCTGTCAGTTCTACGCAAACCAAGCTTTACATTCGTTTCTACCAAAGTGTCACAAGTGTCCCCGTTTTAAAACAGCTCTTTCTATTGTCAGGGATCTGGGGCAGTTTTGTCATCGAAAGGCAAGACAAGCGCGTTGTTACGACCCAAGAACCTAAACGCAGCGCTCTAAAATGCGGCGAACATTTACTTAAAGGAGATGCACCGATCGTTGAATACCGGAAAATAAGACAAGGTCTCATTGACCAAAGTCCTGAAGCGTTTCGAGGTATGTAAAGCATTTACCATCCAGTTTTATCAATCTTGAGCAAGTGAGGCCAATCTTATGAAAAAAACAGTATCCTTATTCCTTCTCATGACTCTTCTCCTATCATTAACCGCCTGTGCTGGGAACCCAGTCGTCGACGACCTCAAAACTTATCCCGGAGTCGTCAAACAAATCGTTGTCCTTGAGATTGCCTTTAAGAAGACTTTTACAGAAGTCAAAACTGCGCTTAAAGACAGTCCAGAATCTGCCCTTACGCTGATCAAAACCACCCTCATTCCAAAATCTCAAGAGATGGTCACCACTTCAGAAAATGGCACGCCTAAGATTGAAGCATTAGTCAAAGTCCATACCGTTCTCACAGATGCCATCAAGAAGCGCCACAGTGCACTGATCGCATTTGAAGCTGCAGTCGAAAGCAAAGAAGTTGCTGCCATTAAGTCCGCTACTGCAAAACTTGAAGAAACCATTGAGGGGTTCAACGAAAAATTCATTGAAGTCAGCAAAGCACTTGAAAAGCTCAATCTCAATCAATAAAATTAAAGAGTCGGCGCTCGATTGAGCGCCGACTCTTTAATTTTCGAATATTTACAACGGTTTGTAGGCCACGATATTGACGCCACCTTTGCCGCTGAATTTCTTGATGGTGAATTGATCTTTGAGGTTTTCAATGATATCTGGGAGTTTTTTGGCGTTGTAACTCCGTGGGTCAAAGTCAGGCTGTGAACGCTTGATGAAACTGCCGGCTGCTGCAACGTTGGCCCAGCCTTCGTCATCTTGATACAATTCCCATGCCTTGTTGATTAGAAAAGTAAGCTCTTTAAAATCGCCTTGAATGGCAACAGTTTCAACAACTGTTTCAGGGGTCTTCGCTGTAGGCTTTTTGCGTTGTTTTGCTGTCCTTCTTGATGGCGGTTTGACTTCCGATTTAGGATCAACCGAATGAGCAATAATTGGTTTTTCAATCTCCATTTTGTCTAAATTTTCGACGTAGATAAAGTCATCGCAAGCGTTTCTAAAAGAGATCGGCGTTTTCTTTTCGCCGACGCCAAAGACAAAGATTTCTGATTCTTTGAGTCGTGATGCGAGTTTAGTAAAGTCGCTGTCACTTGAAACAATGGCGAATGCATCAAACTTATCTGAGTAAAGCAAATCCATCGCGTCAATAATCATGGATGCATCTGTTGAGTTTTTGCCTGTGGTATAAGCAAATTGTTGAATGGGCTGTATAGCCAGTTCGTTCAAAGAAGTTTTCCAATTTTTAAGTGTATCATTGGACCAATCTCCGTAGGCTCTTTTGACGATCATATGACCATGGGCTGAAATTTCAGCTAGTATCAATTTGAGCTTGGAATGCCGCGCATTGTCAGCGTCAATCAATACGGCTATCTTCTTCTCGCTGTCTAAATCCTTCATGTTTCCCCCAATATTTTTGGCTTTTTGTTTAGAGCTATTGTTCTTCTACGCCCAGTTACCATCAATAAACAATGGGACTTTTTCGCCGCTCTCTGTAATGCCGTGAATTTGTATCTCAGGACCACCCACCATAAAATCCACATGGGTCATGCTGTGGTTGATGCCAAGACCATCTAACTCTTCTTGTTTTACGGTAGGATCTTTATAACAGTCCATATAAGCCATTCCAAATGCAAAATGACACGATGCATTTTCATCAAACAAGGTATTTCTAAATACGAGGTTCGTGTTCGATATAGGTGAATTGTGAGGCACTAAAGCAACTTCACCAAGGTAGCTTGAACCTTCATCGGTTTCAAGGAGCCCTTTAAGGACATCATACCCCACTTCAGCTGTAAAACTCACGACTTTTCCATTTTCAAATTTTAAAACGAAATCGTCAATGATATTTCCAAGATAAATAAGTGGCTTTGAACTGCTCAGTGTGCCGTTTACGCCGTGTTTGTGTGGAAGTGTAAAAACCTCTTCAGTGGGCAAATTTGGTCTGAATTCTAAGCCACTCGTCGTGAAAGCGCCGCCTCCATGCCATATATGGCCATCGGGAAGATCTACAGACAAATCCGTTCCTGGTCCATTGAATTGTAGGGATTTGAAACTATGGTTGTTTAACAAAACAAGTTTCTCCTTAAGTAGGTCCACATGATTTTCCCAAGCAGCTAAAGGATCAGCGTCATACATACGGGTTGCCTTGAAAATGTTATCCATAAGCGCTTCAACTGCATCATCCTCAGACATGTGCGGAAACACTTGACTTGCCCATGCTTTGTTGGGATAGGCGACAATGCACCAGCTCACCTTAGACCCCATCACGTATTCACGGTATTCCTTTAGATTTTCAGAGTGGATTTTATTGTTAAGAGCCAATCTTTTAGGGTCAATATCACTCATAAGTGTTGGATGCTGTGAAACAATATTGAGAACCGAAGCACCCGCTCTGATATAGGTCATAAGTCCATCAATGCGCCATTTGGGATAGGCTAAAATCACATCATCTGAAACAAAATGGAGTTTGTCGTGGACAATTTCCTCATCACTATACTCTACCAATACCAGTGCAGCGCCACTTTCATAGGCCACTTTAGAAATCAAGCGCGCAAACTCAGCTGCTACAACAGGTGCATTTACAATAAGGGTTTGTCCCTTTTGCAAATTGATCCCAAATTTCACCGCCAATTCAGCATACTTCTCTAATCGATTCATCCTCTTACTCCTTTGTTTATAAATTTACCATAGAAAACGGACATAAATCAAATCTTCTTCTACCCTTAAAATTTAAGTTTTTACAGTCATTCAGGTGTCCAAGTTATGGATTAAAGCAACTTTCTTATCCACTTCAGTTTGCAGCGAATGAACAAACTCAGACTATCATTGTACCCGCCCCTATAGTATATCATTAAACTGATTTAGGTGCCGCCTGATGATATCTTTTTTCCGCTCTACTTAAGTTCTGATAAATGCTTCCAGTATTTTTTGGGCATCATTTGACTTTGGAGTTTTGGATTTTTGCGCGCCTCAATGGCGATACTCTTAAAATAGATTCGCCAGTTTTCTTGATAAAACCCTTCTTTTTCATGAAGCTTTAAGGCTTTCATATCCATCAGCGGATTCATATACCACCTTTGCATGTCATAAAAAACAGCTAGTCCTCTCTCCAGATCGTGAATTACCCACGGCCTGTCTCCAAGGCGTTTTGAAAAATGAGACGCAAGATGAGGCAGTACAAAACAAGTTGGTTCACATGGCGCGTAAAAAACTCCTGACTCTAGCTCCATAAAACGCAACAGCCCAAGCATCCGATGGGCTTCCCTGCTTGTCTTCTGCGCAAAATCAAGCATTGGTCGCACAGCGCTATGTGTCTCATGCTCTAGGACCAACCGGCCTTTTTTGAAGGCATATCTTAAAAAATGCAGTATGATCGTTTCTTTACCCTTCAAATCACTAAAAAAACCATTTAGCACTTGCTTAAAGCACTCTTCTCCCAGTTTAGTATCAATAGCCACAGCCACCTTAGACGCTTTCACTGCATCCGTTGCTACCCAGTGGGTAGCGGTCAGCAAATCTTCTTTGAAATCCTCTGCAGCACAAATAGAGCCACTTTCGTCATGGGCATAAAAAATATCATAAACCGCCGTCAAACAGCCTTCAAAACTGCCATCAGTTATATAAACCATATATCTTACACCTCCCGCTAGGCACGGACTGATTTGGGAGGGCGCTGAGACCCTCCCCTACAGTTATTCCAGACGTTCTCTTCACGCTTTTGACCTTTGTTCGTCTTGGGGTGGGACTCTTCACGCTTTTGACTTTTGTTCATTGTAGGGTGAGGGTCTTCACGCTTTTGACCTTTGTTCGTTGTAGGGGAGGGTCTCTTCACGCTTTTGACCTTTGTTCGTTGTAGGGTGGGACTCTTCAAGCTTTTGACCTTTGTTCGTTGTAGGGGAGTGTCTCTGCGCCCTCCTCGACCCCAAAGAGATTCTCATTCGTATCCTTGTTTTGTATGTTCTTGATTTTGATGCTCACTCACTGGTTTACGATTTGCTAACACGCGACTTGGGAGGGCGCGGAGACCCTCCCCTACGGTGATTCACGGTGTTCTCTTCACGCTTTTGACCTTTGTTCGTCGTGGGGTGGGACTCTTCACGCTTTTGACCTTTGTTCGTTGTAGGGGAGGGTCTCTGGGCCCGCCTCGACCCCCAAGAG
>JBBRGL010000016.1:0-17219 GCA_038240675.1 Peptostreptococcales bacterium | reverse complement strand
GATATTGATCCCTCCACTATCTCGAGACCTGTTATATTGCGGGGATGAATACAACACCCCGTGTTGAAATAGGGCAAATCACCGGCAGGCGGACATTTGGGTCTATGGGTGTGCCCTGCGATAATCATCCTTTGATTAATTTCTATCCATTTTGTAAAGTTTTTTTCTATTTTGTGACGTTTGATGCGATTTTTGGCAGGACTTGCTGGATTCCTAAACCCGATTAGATGAAAGTAGCGCCAGAAATAACGGTGAAAAAAGCGTGTCAGCCACCAAAGTTGGTCATTGAAAAAATCGCCTTGGTGTCCATGAACCACCAATATATCTTGACCCGTCTCAGTATCCTCTAAAACGATGGCCTCGTATACCTCAATTCCAGGAAATAGCTCGTCCTCTTGATCGAGAAACTCATCGAAAAATCGAAACAGATTGCGTTCCACCAGATGCTTGTATTTGAGCTCCATATTGTGATTGCCGAAGATCATATGGAAACGTCCCTCTTTATAAAAGTTTGAGATCAACTGATACACGTCTCCATGAGCACCGCGCAAATCTCGAAATTTAGAATGCTCCCAAAGTTCGTCGCCGTCGCCCACTTCGATATAGGTGTAGCCCTTTGCAAAATAATCTTGAAGGGCGTGAAAGTATATATTTTGATTGTGTGCAAATTCATCTGAAATACTGTTGTCCCCTCGGTGGATATCACTAAAAAAAACGAACTTCGAATCAGCATTCAATGAAATTCGCTTTGCGCTTTCATAAGCCTGAGTCAACCTTGTCTTTGTTTTCATACTGCCACCTCTAATGAGTATATACCCTATTCCCTCTGTAAAAAACAAAAAAACTGCATTCGCTAACGCCTTTATGACAAAAGGCAAACGAATGCAGTTCAAATTTCATAGGTCCAATCTTAGATTAAGCCATCATCTCGTTAAATGCTTTTGAAACGCGCTCAAACTTTTCTTGATCTTCAATTTGCTTGAGTTGAAGCGAATCTCCATCCTCTACGAAAGAAAACAAGTAAACTTGCTCTTCAGCCTCATCTAAAAGTGCGATGAATTCTTCCTCTTCACAATCAAATGAGCCGATAATGCGGTACTCTTTTTCATTGCCTTCTGCATCCGTGAGTGTCACAAAACTGCTGTCATCTCCGCATCCACAGCCACAAGCATGCTCGCTGTCGTCGTCACAATCACAATCATCTCCGCAGTCGCAATCATCATCACAGTCACAATCATCGCCGCATCCGCATTCATGATCCTCTTCGCAACAACTTTCCTCGTTTTCGCCACTACAACATTGGCTTTTTACTTCTTTTTCATCTTGCTGATCACTTCCACAACACTGATGTCCCATTTGGCATCCTCCTGTTTATTAAATTGGTTCACGCATTTATGGTGCCGTGAGACACGATTAAAGTCTAAGAATAATAATCTTTAGACTTTTTAACTTCACCTACTTAAAACTTATTGTAACACAGTGTCAATTAAAAGTGCAATTCTTCCCTACAAGTCTTTTTTGAATTGTGGTCAATAAGCATAATGTCCTATTGTAACGCAAGGGATTCTGTCTTCTGAATAACAGTTGATTAGGGTATCGACTTTCGGTTTTAAGCAATCATCATTAGAGTACTGTGATTGGAACTGGATGAGACCCTAAAACAATCACCCGAATACTACCGTCCCACTACTGTCCCACGCGAAGCGCCGAACAACCCTTTCGATTCACTCTGCTATTCTAAAGATACAGTGTTTCAGGACATTTTCTATTTCACATCACAATTCTTCCCTACAAGTCTTTTTTGAATTTCAAATTTTTAAGGCATCCCCCACCCGTCCTCGACCATTGATCAGAACGATGGAAGTCAGAATCAAAACGACGCCAATTATTTTCACTGCTGAAAGGGTCTCCCCAAAAAAACCAAGTGCCAAAACTAAGGAAATGACCATTTCTAGACTGCTTATAACCCCCACCTTAGACAATTCAACCCCTTTGGATAACCCCCTGAAATAAAAGAGATAGGATAGCACTGTAGGCACTATGCCAAGACCGAGGGCGACGAGCATCATCATCGGCGATGCAACGACTCTCTCTAAATCCTGAATGCGTGCAAAGGGAAGCATAGAAAGCGCACCAAAAATAAAACTATAAATCATAATGGTCGTTGCAGAGTAACGCTTCAGTGCCATACGACTCATTACGCTCATGAGAGAGTAGGCGACTGCCGATAGTACACCGAGTACTATGCCTACTGCCGAAAGCTGAAGAACATTGAAGTCACCACCTGTGATGGCCAATAAACAGCCTATAAAACACAGCAGGAGTGAGATGATTTTTTGTTTTGAAATAAACTCCTTGAAAATCAACACGGACCAAAGGGTCAAAAACAAAGGCGCCGTATACAACAAAACCGCCGAACTGGCTATGCCAACCTTCTCTACTGCACTAAAATAGAGAATGTTAAAACCCGCCTGTGTAACGAGTCCCATAAGGACTGTCATTAAAAGACCCCGACCGTCTATCTTCAAAAGAGAGGGATTCACAAATGTTGCGTAGATGACCATAGTCAAACCACCCAAAAATAAACGGATAAATACAATAGTTGAAGGCTGTAAACCCGCCTGGATCATGAGTGTAACGAAGCTTCCAAGCGTGCCCCAAAAGATGCCTGCCATTGCAATTAAAAGGATACCACGAGTCTGTTGGTTCTTTAAATTCATATATCCCCTTTCTGCTACTCCATTTAATTTTCCTTACTTAGCTCTAAAAACACGCATCTAATCGATCTTCACTAGCTCATACTTTGTCGATCCAAGCCCCACTGCTTCACCATAGGAAAGTTGAAGTTCCCCTACTGAATTGGGATGGAGGGCTTTGAAATGATCCTTGCTCTCTCCATTTTTCTTGACGATATCTGCCAAACGACTTCCTTCAAGAGGCTTTTGCGCGTTGACCAAATCAAAACACGCTTGATCGATGGCCACTGGATCAAAGGATGCCAAAATACCAATATCCGAGACGATGGGGGAATCTGACCAACCACAGCAATCGCAGTCAGGTGAAATGCGTGTCAAGAAGTTGATGTAGAGCACTTTGTCCTTTTTAGAAGCCACGGCGCCGTAGGCGTACTCCACCATTTTTTCGGTGAAATCCGTAAGCTCTGTGGTCCAGTCGAGGGCAATCGCTTCAAATGCGCAGTTTGCCAAACAATCTCCGCAGCCGATGCAAATATCCTTATGAATTTTAGCTTTGCCATCCACATAAGAGAGCGCATCTACAGGACACACTTCAAAACAGCGCCCACAGGCCACGCATTTCTTGGGTTTGACAAAGGGTCTGGTCGAGTGCTGATCTCTTTTGCCAGCAGCAGGTGCACAGCCCATGGCCAAGTTTTTAATAGCGCCACCAAACCCCGCCATTTCATGTCCTTTGAAGTGACTCATCACCACCATTGCGTCTGCTTTTTCAATATCGCCTGCGATTTTTACCGTTTCAAAGTGTTTTAAGTTTACGGGAATAGTGTAATAATAATCGCTTCTGAGGCCATCTGCAATGATGACTGGCGCACCAGTGACTTCTGCAGTGAACCCATTTTGGTAAGCACTCATCAGGTGATCCCGACCATTGGCGCGCTGACCTGCATAAAGGGTATTGGTATCCGTCAAAAATGACTGAACACCGTTTTCCTTCAGTTTCTCAACGATGGGCCGCACGAAGATTGGCTGAATAAATGCATCTCCACCTGGTTCACCAAAATGGAGCTTGATTGCGGCAATGCTACCTTCCTTGAGCCACCCTGCTCCAATGCACGCATCAAAAAGACGCTTGATCTTATTTTGCCTATTGTCCTTAGGACTTTTTGCCCTCAAATCCGTTATAAATACCTTCGACATCACTCTTCCTCCTCATTTGATTCGTAATTGTCCAAATAAAAATGTTTGGTCTGTCCCTGTTTATACCCGAGTACTGCGTTGAGATTCACATTGTTTGCAGACTGGAAAATAGATTTTTCAACATCGCCAAAAGTCACTTTAAGCCCTTTGATCAGCTCTTTGATCTCTCTGCGTTTACTCGATGTCTTTTGAGCGGCTACGACACAGCCGCAGTTAATAAAATTGATTCCGCTGTACAGTGCAAATTTTTTGATGTCGTCTTCATGAATATGGTACATAGGTCTAATCAGTTCAATTTCTTTGAAGTTTGTACTTCTCAGTTTAGGCAACATTGTTTTGAAATTGCCCGCATAGAGCACGTTGAGCATGGTGGTCTCAATGACGTCACTGAAATGATGCCCGAGAGCCATTTTGTTGCACCCCAGCGATCTGGCCATTTTGTAGAGTGAGCCTCTGCGCATTCTGGCACACATATAGCACGGATATTCTTTTGCAATGCGATCAACCACCTCAAAAATGCCGGATTCGAAGATCTGAACAGGGATATTCAAATGTGCACAGTTTTTGATGAGCTGTTGCCGATTGCTGTCATGAAATCCAGGGTCCATAGCGATAAACTCAAGTTCAAATTTGACCTGTCCATGCCGCTGAAGCTCTTGGAAGAGCTTGGCCATTAAAAGGCTGTCTTTTCCCCCTGAAATACAGACCGCAATCTTATCCCCCTCCTCTACCAACTGATAATTTTTAAGGGCCGTAATGAAATTTTTCCATATTTGCTTTCTGAATTTTTTGATGATACTCCGCTCTATCTCTTGTAATGGGCGCGTTTCTTGATCATTAAAAACCAACTCGCAACCACTTCCGCTTATACTCATGATGGTCCAACCTTTCTATAGAAGATGAGAGCGCTAAAGCTCTCGTGAAACTTACTTTTGACCCTCTAATCATAAATGATAAAAACGCAAAAGACGCTGAATTATAGAGATTCATAAAGATGCTATTTTCGTCGGCCTCGGGACCCGACGTGATATGCATGTCTTTTACGCGTGTCACCTATTTTTTTTTCGCCACTGTTTTGAAATGCGGTTTTTAAGGCTTGGCTCACTTCCGAGGCACAAACGTCGCAGTATCTTCCACTTTGAACGGGTGAAGAACATCGCTCACACACAAGAGGGTTGTCTCCATCCTCTCTGAGCGTATCGGATCCTTGATTTTCAATGTCATCAAAACACGTTTTACAATACTCTTTGCCTTCTTCATTTGCATACAAACATCCGCATTTTTTACACTTCAAGAGGGTTGTCAAGGTGTAGCCTCCTTTTTAGTCTCTCTTTCCCGTTGCAAGGGTGAGTCCATAGACAGTATTGACGCCTGATTTTTTGAGAATTTTTGCCAGCTCGCTCATGGTACTTCCCGTGGTGAACAAATCATCAATAATCATCACTGACCCTAAATGACTCAAATCCGCTTTACTTTGAAAGGCACCTTTCAGATTGATTCGTCTTTCCTGACCTGTAAGGGTCGCTTGAGGGAGAGTGGCCCGGGTTTTGACCAGCAATTTAGAATAATTCTCGAGGCCTGTTTGCTGGCAAAAAAACTGCGTGATCAAATCTGCAGCATTGTACCCCCTTGCCCACATTTTGTCCTGATGGGCAGGCACTGACAACACGCCGTCGACCTCCCAATTTAAGCTTCGAAACAAAGTGACCATGTAGGTTGAAAAATATCGCGCATAGTAGGTTTGATCGCCGTATTTCATGTGGTGGATCATCTGCCTCAGCACCCCAGAATATTCGAAACATGACCGCACTGTATCAAAAGCATATGTAGCGGTGATGCAACTTTTGCAAATAGACCCCGCTCTATATAGGTCTATAGCGTGTCCACAGCACTGACAGACGCGTCCGGACAGAGCCACAAGTTCATCTGCACACAGGTCGCACAGATGATGATCACTGAGGGGTTTGTCTTTTTTGCAGCTGATACAGGTCACATCCATTGGGAACAAAAGGCGTGCAATCGGCTTTTGAATCGCTTTCCAAATCATCATGTAAGCACCTCGAAAGTCTGTTCTAAACGCTCTTTCAAGCTTGTATTTCTCAAATGGGTCGGATTGTTTATTTTCATCTCGTCTATAAAATGTGCACTCCCCACAAATACAAGGAGCTGCTTGGCCCTTGTCATGGCGGTGTAGAGAATATTTTTGTTCATAAGAGGCTTAGGATAGGATATAAGGGGCACAATGACTATGGGAAATTCATTGCCCTGGCTTTTGTGCACGGTCATAGCATAGCCAAGGGTGAGCTCTTCTAGGTTTTCGCCATAGTATTCTACCAATTTATCGTCATCAAATCGGACGACAACTTTTCCTTTTGGCGCTTCTATCCGAAGCACCTCTCCCATTTCTCCATTAAAAACACCTTCTCCCTCTGTTGAGTTTTTGACCCACTTGAGCTGATAGTTATTCTTAATCTGCATGACCCTGTCATTTTGAAAGAAGCCTCTAAATCCTTCTTCTCCCACATGGTAAATCCCTTGAAGGGTCTTGTTGATGTGCTGCGCCCCAAGAAATCCGTTTTTTGCTGGTGTGAGAACGGTAATATCGCGCCTAGGATCAACACCGTATTTATTGGGCAGACGGGTTTGAATTAACTCTAAAATCGTGGAGAGGACATTGTTTGGCGTGGGTCTGTCCATGTGAAAGCAATCTCCATCGGGATGGTTGAAAGTAAGTTTGCCTTGTTTCAGCAACGAGTGGGCGTTTTGCATAATCAAGCTGCCTTCCACTTGCCTATGGATCTCCGTGAGCCGATAGCTTTTGAGGACGTGGGCACTGAGTAAATCCCGAAACAAAAGGCCAGGTCCCACAGAGGGCAACTGATCGCTGTCCCCTATGAGGATTAGCCTACAAGGTGTTTTGACGGCTTTCAGCAGAGCTTTGAACAGGAGAATATCAATCATCGAGCATTCATCCAATATGACAATATCGGCTTCTATAGGATTTTTGTGATGCCTATTAAACGTTAAAAATCCTTTGTCCTCTTGATAGGTATACTCAAGGAGGCGGTGAATGGTCATGGCTTCTACGCCTGTGACCTCTTCCATACGACTGGCTGCTCGGCCTGTAGGTGCCGCCAATACAACCTTGTACCGGCTGCTTGTAAACAGCCGAATCAGTTCTTTGACAATAGTTGTCTTGCCCGTTCCAGGGCCACCGGTGATGATGGTCACCTTGTTTTGAAGTGCCAGAGCAATGGCTTCCCTTTGCTGCGAAGTGAAGTTCTCATCAATATGAACCCCTTCATAAACCCCTCCTTCGAAGGGCGCATCGAGGAGTCTCAAAAGCTCTGTGCAAATGTCGAGCTCAGCCTCATAAAGAGACAACAAATAAATCCGGCGCTCCGGCTGATTGCCAACCATGATTTGGTGTTCAACTAAAAGTGTATAAATTGCAGACTCGTAGGCTTCGTCATCTATTTCAATCCACTGGGACAAAAGACGTCGAAGGGTTGATTCTACCACAAAGGTATGTCCCTGAAAACTCTCGAGCTCCAGAACATAGACTATTGCTGCCATAACCCTGTATTGGGCATTTTTTTGAATACCCAGTTTTTCAGCTATGGCATCTGCTACCTTAAAGCCTATGCCGTCAATGTCTCGGGCGAGTCTGTAAGGATTTTCTCTCACCTTCTCAATAGTGGTTTCACGATACGCTGCATAAATTTTCATAGCCACGCTCGGTGTGATTTGAAGCTGTGTGAGGTACATCAGCACTTCTTCCGCTTCTATATGTTCGAGATAGGAATTGAGGATTACCTGCATTTTCTGAGGCCCGATGCCGCTGATTTCCATAAGACGCTCAGGCTGATACCGTAAAATATCCAGGGATTCATGTTCAAATTTAACAACGATTCTATGGGCCAAAGAAGGACCTATGCCCTCAATGAGGCCACTAGACAAGTAGTCTTCAATTTTATCCAGCGTGTCTGGCATTTTACGCACATACTGATCAATGCGAAATTGCTCACCATAAATAGGGTGTGTAATAAACTCACCCTCAAATTCATACTGAACACCCTCCACCACATAAGGCAGAACCCCTGTTCCTATCCATTCCTCAACCTGATCCGTAAATGTGATCACTTTATACCCATTAGAATCATTCTGAAAAACCACATCTATAATCACACCATTAATTTTCATTTATAAGTCCATTCTACAATTTGATGTCATACATTATCCCACTAACATTATTCTCACCATTATATCACGTTTGCAAACAGTTGCTCAACTTTCACTCAGGGGGTGGATTCTGAGTGTGAGGCCACACAAAAGCCAAGACAAGCCCTTTATAAACAAACAAAAGCCACCGTCGTAAGAGGGTGGCTTTTGTTTGTTTATAAATTTTATACCTTCTATACACCAAATGCTTCTTTTCGAAGAATTTCTGCCTTATCTGTTTTTTCCCATGGAAGGTCAAGATCTGGTCTGCCGAAGTGTCCATAAGCTGCTGTTTGCTTGTAAATGGGACGACTTAGATCCAAATCACGGATGATTGCAGCGGGTCTAAGGTCAAAGTGCTTAGCCACCAGTTCTTCTATTCTCTCTTCATCAATTTTTTGTGTTCCGAAAGTTTCAACCAAAACCGAAACAGGATGCGCAACGCCAATGGCGTAAGCAAGTTCGATTTCACATTTATCTGCAAGTCCAGCCGCTACGATATTCTTAGCAACATAACGCGCAGCGTAAGCTGCAGAACGGTCTACCTTCGTTGGATCTTTTCCTGAAAAAGCGCCGCCGCCGTGTCTGGAATAGCCTCCATAAGTATCCACTATTATTTTTCGACCTGTAAGACCCGAATCGCCTTGAGGTCCACCTATGACAAATCGACCCGTTGGATTGATGTAGTATTTCGTGTTTTCATCCAGCAGGTGAGCGGGAATGACGGGTATAATGACGTGTTCTTTGATATCCGCTTCAATTTGTTCGTGGGTGACATCCGGCGCATGCTGTGAAGAAATAACAATTGTATCCACGCGCTTAGGGCGATCATCCTCGTATTCTACCGTCACTTGTGTCTTGCCATCAGGTCTCAAATAATTTAAAACCTTCGTTTTACGCACTTCCGAAAGTCTTCTTGCCAATTGATGTGCAAGAGAAATAGGAAGAGGCATAAGTTCAGGTGTCTCATTACACGCAAACCCAAACATCAGTCCTTGATCTCCGGCGCCAATGGCGTCAATAGCATCCTTGACCTCTCCTCTTTTGTGCTCCAACGCTTCATCTACACCCATTGCAATATCCGATGATTGTTCATTAATAGCGACAAGCACACCACAGGTGTCTCCATCAAATCCATATTTAGCGCGGTCATAACCAATTTCTTTGACTGTCTCTCTGACAATTTTTTGGATATCGACATAGCACTCTGTCCGAATTTCACCTGCTACTAGCACAAGTCCCGTTGTCACTGATGTCTCACAAGCAACGCGTGCATTTGGATCAAGGGCAAAAATAGCATCCAACACAGAATCCGATATTTGATCACACATCTTGTCCGGATGTCCCTCAGTGACAGACTCCGACGTAAATAATCTCTTTCTCATATAAATCTCCTTCCCAACCTTATTCAAACTAAGGATTTCACCTTATTACACTTTGAAACAAAAAAATCTCACACATGGTTAGGCGAGAGTTGTTGGTTTCCTCATCTTCCAGATGTTGATCTGTAGGACTTAGCACCGTGTATAACTACCGGTTGCTGGACTTCATAGGGCCTATCCCCTCCGTCACTCTTCATAAGGTTTATATTCAGTTTTCAAAAAAACTATACCATATATTCTTCTTTCATGCAAGTATCACTCTCATAAAATCGAGTTAGCGTCTGAACTCTCATAAAATCGAGTCAGCAGAAGCGGGCTTTCAGCCGTAGGAGAATCAAACACTATCGATTCCGCTAGGGCCAACGACCCGATTTCACTGCCCCAAAGCCGTCCCTGAAATCCCGCCTAATAACCTTGACCTCAAACAAGTCGACTGAATAGTTGCGGAGATTTTCCAATAATTATACATGGTATTTTTTAGTAATTTGTGGTATTCTATAGTTGATTAGAGTGTCAAAAGTAAGTTTCTCGATTATTCATACTGCATATAGTGCCAGTTGAACATTCCGGAACTATATGCAGTATGAATAAGATCAACTACGGGCTTTTGACACTCTAATCATAGTTGGTTAGAGTGTCAAAAGTAAGTTTCTCGCTCTTTTAACACCCTAACCCTAGCTGGTTATCTACTGAAACGGAGGGTGCTTATGCCAAGAATAGATTGCTTGTCTGAAGAAATTCGTGTTTTGCGTGAACAACTGCATGACCTCTTGGTCTACAATGACCATTATCATACTAAGAGAATCATTGCGCTCTCTTCTGCTTTAGATGAAAAAATTCTTGAATACATGCTTTTAACTGCCCATGAGGAACAGTAAGACAGGAATAGTCCCAACCGACAAAAGTGTAGAGACAAAGATCAACTGTGAAGCATATCGATAATCGCCTCCAAATCGAGACGCAAAAATTGCCGTATTTGCAGCTGCTGGCATTGCTGAAATAATGACTGGAATTTTTAACATATAGCCCGATTGTCCAAAAAGAATCAGAACACCGTAAACACCCATAGGAATGACCAAAAGCCTGATGAATGAAATGATCAGGCTTTTATAGTTTTTGAAAATTTCCTGTAGAGACACTTCAGTCAAAATAAACCCTATGAACATCATGGAGAGAGGTGTCGTCGTCCCACCAATCAAATCAAGGGTTTTGAACATAAATCCAGGCAACTTTAGACCGGTTAAAAACAGCCCATAGCCAATGAGAATAGCCATGAGTCCGGGATTGAAGATAGATTTCAGCAGGGATGTTTTGATTTTCTCATTTTCATTCCCGCGTTGCAACAAGGATATGCCATAGGTCCATACCAAAAGATTGAAAGATAAATTGTAGAGCGCAGCATAAAAAACGCCTTCATCACCTAGGACTGCAAATATAACAGGGTAGCCCATATAGCCTACATTCGAAAAGACCATTACATACTCGGAGACATTGCGTTCTTGACCCTTCAGCCCCATAATGCGGGAAACCACTTTTGAGAGCAAGATACAAACCCCATACACGACGAAAGAAATCAAGACCAAAGCGCCACTCTTAAACAATGCCTCAACAGAAAAAGGAAATGACATAGAGCGCAGCAAAAAAGCAGGAAGGGCAACATTGAGTACCAAACTACTGATTTCCTTTTCTATGGCCTCAGTCACTATGCCACGCTTTTTGATGACATAGCCTATTATGATCAACAGAAAAAGAACCAACACCTGCTGTAATGCTTCCATATGCCTCCTCAGACCACTTTCATCATTCTATTTTTAAGTTTTCTATAAAGATTCCAAAAATTCAATGAAATCATCAAATCCACTATCCACGAAATCATACAAGATTGGCTCCTCAAATTCTAGTAGTTCAAGAAGTTGAAGCTGTCCACTAAAAAGTTTTGCTTCATGGTTTTCGAAATCTTCATTGCCGTCTACCGCATAGGCCATGACCAAAAGCTGGTGATCGTCCGTCATAAAATAGACCCGTTCAATATCGTCGCTGAGCAGAAAGTTTTCATGGGTGACGTGATCGTTGTTGATTTTGAACTCCGTGATCAATCGCCCATTTTCGTGGAGATTGACCATGCAGTGTTTGTGGCGTAGAAGAAATTGTTGTTCAAAATCTAAATCAAAAATCTCATAGACGCTGATAAATTCTTTTTTCTTGACCATAAGCGCCACTTCAAAATCCGAAATTTCCATGGACTCCACGGATGAAATTTCATTGATTTTATAATCGTCATCCAACCTGAGACAGAGGGTTATTAAATAATAGAGATCATCCGTCGAGACCACTGATGTTGTCCTGTACAAATATTTTCCGAGCTCATCAATTTGATTTCTGACCATTAGACCACTGACAGGCAGGGTTACCACAGGAATTGTGGACAAATAGCGCGCTCCTGGTGCATCTTGTCCTATTATGCGCATAAGATAATAATGGATGCTATGATAAGCATTTTTCATGGGTACGCAAATTTTTGCCATCAATTTGAGATGCGCTTCATCAGAGGGTTTATACTCCGATTGAAAAATCTCCTGTTTCAAAACTTTATAGCTGAGCAGCACATTTGAAGAACAGCCTTCATAAATAAGTTGAAAAAACAATTCCAAAGAAATGCGAATAAGCTTGCCGCCCAAGCCCCCAAACGCTTCTTGTTTCATCTCCTTGATGGCATGACTGTCGCCATCGACAAACTGCTCGTAGCGATCGACACCATAGGATTCAAAATCAATATGATACAGTTCTACAACTGTATGTCCCTCAGCTTTATATTCAATAGAAGCGCCGACAACACCCATCAAACGGGTGTCTGTAGCGTAGCAGATTGCTTGTTCTGGTTGTTTTTGGTTGAAAAAAATCATGTCATCACCTCACATCTAACACATTTTAACATAGTGACAGTCATTCAGCAATGAGGGAGTTAACTTTTAGGGAATAAGCTGTGGTCAATAAGCGATAATGTCCTCTTGCAACGCAAGGGATTATGTCTTCTGAATAGCCGCTTTCAGTATCGACTTTCGGTTATAAGCAATCAACATTATAAACAGTCTTTAATGGTTTCCGTAGGGATGGATCCCTGTGGAGGCCACTGAAAAGCTGCGAATTTCTTCGTTGTCGCGCCAAACTCCGGGCTTCAAGAGATAATCAGTAGAAGTCTCATGTTTTATGAATCAAGCATGAACACTCCCTTCGGGATTTTCCCACTTAACGATGAAGCTGTTAAGCTACAAAAATACGCTGACTAAAGCTCCAGTCCTCGTTTGGCGCACGCCTCGAACTTCTTGCTTTTGATTGGCCTCTAAAACCGGACTTTTTCAGTGGCCTCTCCATGTGTCGCTCTCTAAGTAAGAATAATCTCAACAGCTAGAAACTCCGTGTTTTTCTTGGAATTTCAACCCTTTTGCATTCTTATGCTACGGTTAAAACAAACCCAGTTTTACCACTGAGCGCACAAAGAAATCAAAATCGAAAACTCTCCACAACAAAAGGGGACGGTCCCCAAATATTCAAAAACCCTTATTTTTTGACCCCTTCGTGTACTTCGTGGCCTTTATGGTAAAACTGGGTTTGAATCTCCGTCTTACATATCCACGCTTTTCCCGTCCAACTGACCAACTGTCCAACTTCCCACCTTTCCAAGGGTGAAGAAGGTGTCCAGACTATTGAAATAAATGGATAGAGCAATAAGAATCAGTACCTCTTTGCGTCCTTCGCATTCTTAGCGGCGAGGCTTTTGAACTGCTTTTGAAACACGGACAAAGAACGCAAAAAGGTGTTATTTAAAGACAACATCAACTTTCTGCTCTATCTCTAAATATTCAACCCTTTTGCGTCCTTATGGTTCTTGCACTACCTTGGCGTCCTTTGCGTTAATTCTTTTGAACTGGTTTTTCGGTCAATTATGCCTGTTTCAAAAGCGTTTCGAATTCTTGGGCCATTTGTTCAAGGCGACTCATGGTCAGGGCCTCGGTAGCCTCTGTGACAGAAAAATAGAATTTAATTTTGGGCTCAGTCCCTGAAGGTCTGAGGGCAATCCAAGAGCCGCCTTCAAATATAAATTTGAGGACATCTGACTGAGTGAGTGTGATCGTCGTTGTTTTGCCACTTGGTTTGCGGCGCTGTTGTGTCTGATAATCTTCTGACGCATAAAGTTCAAGGCCTGCGAGCTCTTTTAGAGGGTGGGTCCTAAAGTAATCCATAATGGCTTGAATTTTGTGGTGTCCCTCTATGCCACTAAACCCTTTAGAAATCAGCTTTTCTTTGAAGTAACCATACTTTTCTTGCACTTCATGCAGTACCTGGATTAGAGTTTTTCTTTGCTGTGCATAGTATTTTGCCATTTCGATAATAAGCATTGTCGCGACGACTGCATCTTTATCTCTTGCATGGGTTCCAATCAAATAGCCATAACTTTCCTCATAACCCATAACAAATTGATGCTTACTGTTCTTTTCCCATTGTTTGATTTTCTCACCGATATATTTGAACCCAGTCAGTGTCTCAATAACATCTACACCAAAATCCCGCGCAATCCGGGCTCCGAGTTCTGAGGTCACAATAGTTTTCACAATGGCTGAATTCAAAGGGTAGTCATGCTTTGTCGTCAAAATATAATACACCAAAAGCGCACCTGTTTCGTTTCCATTAAGCGCTTGATAAGTCTTATCCGATACTTTGACCATGACGCCGACACGGTCAGCGTCTGGATCTGTTGCAATGAGAATTTGAGCGTTGACTTCTTTACCCAATTTTTGTGCCAATTCAAAGGATTCAATATCTTCAGGATTGGGTTTTTTGCACGTTGAGAAGTCTGGATCAGCTATCATCTGCTCTTTGACATAGTGCACATCCATCACTTCCAAACCACTGAGTAAGGCTTTAATCACATTGCCGCCTGCACCATGGAGGGGTGTATAGACGACGCCTATGGGGTATTTATAAATGTCATTTCTGAGACATTGCTTCTGAATAGCCTGCAAATAGGGTTTATCTACATCAACGCCTATATAGCTCAGCAAACCCTTTTGTAAAGCCTCTTCTTTTGTCACTCGATTGACGGACTTAAAATCTACGACGGCCTGAACGCTTGCTGTTACCTTGTCGCCTTCAACAGGAATGAGTTGCGCACCATCATCGCCATATACTTTATAGCCATTGTATTCAGGTGGATTGTGACTTGCGGTTATGACGACACCCCCTTGGCATTTAAGGAAACGAACGGCAAAAGACAACTGCGGCGTACTGCGTAAGCTGTCATATAAGTAAACTTTAATGCCGTTTCCTGCCATAACCAGTGCTGTCTCTAAGGCAAACACATCCGAATAGCGTCGATTGTCATAAGCGATTGCAATACTTAAAGGTCGAATAGAGAATTTTTTGAGGAGGTAATTTGCAAAACCTTGGCTTGCCTTCTGAACGACATAGGTATTGATTCGATTGCGCCCAGCGCCGATTATGCCACGCATTCCAGCAGTTCCAAATTCGAGATCCATATAAAATCGATCTTCAATTTCCGCTTCATCCGTCAAACTCTTTAATTCTTGACTAAACGCTTCGTCAAAATACGCATTCTCGCACCATTCTTTGTAAATCGCTTCGTATTCCTTCATCTAAAAACTCCTTTCACAATTTCCCATCCCTTTTGAAGCAAGACACCCTTTTGCTTTTGAGTCATGAAAGTGCCTGACCACCCTATAGGGTAAATGGGTGAACCCAGCGTTTCAACAGGATTCTCTTCACGCTTTATTTCAACACTTTGAGCAAGTTCACTATAGGTGTACGGTTTCAACCGTTCAACTTTAAACTGACTTGACATTTCTTCCATAATTCCAATGCAGATCTCTGTATAATTTGCGCTTGGGTCAAGTTTAAGCATATTTGCAAAACGCGGCAAAACTTTTTCAAACAAGGCTCTTTTAGGATCCATCCCCTTAATAGGAAAGTAGGCCTCTAAATCCAACAGCTTTTCGTCAAAGTTCCACAAAAAAGTGTTGATTTTGTCCTCCAATGATTCAGGCGAAAAATAATACTTTCGACCTGAATATGCGCCAAATGATTTTTGAGTATCAAAATATCCCATTTTTAAGTTGTACTGCGATTTCAGTGGCGATACCTCAAGAAGCAACCCCACATCCTCAGATGGACTAATCATTCTCACGTTCAAATTTGGATTTTCCGTCTTTCGAACCATGCCCATAGCGCCTAAATCAACAGCCACGATATCTTTAACACCCTTTGACGCCATCAAATTGATCGGCAAATTATCATAAAATCCCCCGTCAATATAGAGTTTACCCTCTAAAGGCTGAAGCTGAAAGATAGGCAAATTAGCGCTGGCAATGAGATAATCGAGCAACAAATCTTTCGGAATCTGATCTTTAAAAACCTCAATAGGTTTGAAATTTGTCAATGACACCGTTATGATGCCTAAATCTATGGGCGATTTTCTAATTTGGTCTTCATCAAGTCTCGAATGGATGAGCTCTTTAAAAGGCGAAATATCAAACCCATTTTGATCCACTAGACCTTTTAATGATTGAGCAAGTTGATGGATATCTTTTGCTTTGAACTTGAGTTTGATGATTTTTTCAAGGGTTTTAGTATCCCCATTGATGACGTCGCTGAGTTTTAACGATGACCATATAGCTTGCAGCTCATCCAGCTTTCCCGAAGCCAGAAATGCCCCATTGATTGCTCCGATGGATGTTCCCGTTATGCAGTGATAATCGAAGCCTATTTCCCGCAAAGCCTTTGCCACACCGACTTGGTAGGCACCTTTAGCGCCGCCACCGCCTAGTACTAATCCTCGCATAATAAAATCACCCCTTTCTCAAGAGCGTCTATTGATATGTATGCCCTAAAATGCAGTACAGGAAACACTTAAATTAGCAAAGCATTACGAAATTTTATGCCTCTTGTTTTGCAAGGGCAAAAATTAAGGTCGCTTTACAAGCTACAGCATCGCCCACATAAGCAATCGCTGCGCCTTTTCCAATACCTTTTCTCATGCTCTCTATGGTGACTTCTAATCGCAAGGTATCCCCTGGCAATACCTGTTTTTTGAAGCGCGCTTCTTCAATGCCTGCAAATAAAGCTAATTTGCCTTTGTTTTCTTCTAAACTCAAAAGTGCTACTGCACCAACTTGTGCCAATGCCTCAATGATCAAAACACCCGGCATAATAGGTTGGCCTGGAAAATGGCCTGGAAAAAAAGGCTCATTAAACGTCACGCACTTGATTCCAACAGCACGTGCGCCAACTTCCATCTCTATGATGCGATCCACCAACAAAAATGGGTAACGATGGGGGATGATCTTCTGAATATCCTTACTTTCTAGCATTGAACGCCTCCTCTTTTTTTGTCATTATACCACATAATGCTATACTCAAACAAACAGCTTCCTGTTTTCAGATCCTTTGGATTTATTCAAAAAAGAAGCTCCAAAGAGCTTCATTTATAAAATCTGTCTTTTGTCTTACGTAGGGGAGGGTTTCAGCGCCCTCCTTTTTGGGAATTCAAGCAAATCAAACCCTCTATACGGCTGAAGAGATGTGAATCGGGGTCAAGGAGGGCGCGGAGACCCTCCCCTACTATACTATTCCAATTCAAATGTTGTACCAGGTCTCCCGTGAATGTCAAAAAGAAATCAATAGACAATAATGATTAGGGTGTCAAAAGCCC
>JBBRGL010000015.1:0-17268 GCA_038240675.1 Peptostreptococcales bacterium | reverse complement strand
GACTATATGAAGGATTACGGAGGTCTTATTATGCCAAGTGTAGCGTCAGTAAAGAAGGATTTAGAGGCTTTAGGAACAACAGGACAGGAAGAAATATTAAATTATCTTGAAGAAATTATTGTATTAGGTTCTTTTGCTACCGAAGCTACTAACGAGGTTAAAGAGAACCGATTCTCCAAGGGAAAAGTCTGCCCCCACTGTGGACATGAAGAAATATCAATAAATGGAAATTTTAATGACAAACAAAGATATATCTGTAAGTCCTGCCGAAAGACCTTCACTGACTTTACACGTTCGCCACGTTACAACAGTAAGAAAGACATTAAAAAGTGGATATTATATTCTAAATGTATGATAAATGGCTATTCCATAAGAAAATGTGCCGAGATAGTAGAGATTAGTGTGCCTACATCTTTTTATTGGAGGCATAAGTTTTTAGACGCTATCAGAGTATATATGGGCACTGGTCATGTTGGTGGAGTTATAGAAGTTGACGAGGCATTTTTCAGGGAGTCCTTTAAAGGGAATCATAAGAAAAGCACTACTTTTATAATGCCACGAGAACCTCGTAAACGCGGAGTTAAAGGCAGTAGAAGTAGCACAAGTGAAAAGAGAAAAAGAGGTATATCAAAGGAACAGGTCTGTGTACTATGTGCCATTGATAGAGTAGGAAACATTATGACTGAACTAATATGTAAAGGTAGGATGAAACATACAGATTTAGAAAGGCTCTTTACTGGCAGGATTGAGGATGAATCTATCCTCTGTACCGATTCACATAAGCGTTATATTAAATTCGCTAAAAATTTAGATGTTGAATTACAGCAGATTAAGCGTGGGAAGCATAAGGAAGGCATATATCACATACAACATATTTATGCGTTTCATAGCAAACTAAAAGAATGGATGTATGGATTTCATAGTGTTGCTGCGAAATATCTTGCTAACTATATGTACTGGTTTAAATGGTTGCAGTTTTTTAATACAGAGAAGGATACTGTAAAAACCAAACATTTATTAGTCCAGTCGCATACATCTTATTCTGATACAAAGTTAAAGGATTTTAAAATTAGGGAAGCAATTTATATTTAATTATGTTAAATGTTTGAATAATTACACTGCTATGATGTATAATTAAGGAGGGACACAATAGTAGAATATTGTAAACTATTAAAAAAGGGGAGAATCTGTATGTCAAAAAAATCAATTACAATCATAGTTATTTCAATTTTATTTGTTTTTATAATATTTACAGGATGTAACAGTACAAATGCTAAAATTCAGACTAAAGGGGGATTGAAAATCAACGGATGGAGTTCTGGATTAGGAAACGTTAACGAAACAGATTTAGATAAGACCAAATTTTCTTATTCGATTAATTTAACTAATGAAAATGAAAAGAATGTTTTTATAAAATCTATCAAACCATCAGTTAATGAGGCAATAAAAGACAAAATTATAAGTAAAGAAATAGTGGTTGCTGTAAATAAAGATATAAAACCTAATGAAGCAATTGAAATCACTGGAGAAATAATCGTTGATACAAAAGGGTTGGGAAAATCTGATATAGTAAAACTTGGACAATTTATTACAGATATAAAAATTTCAATAGAAGAGACTGTAAGTCTTAAAGAGTAGATTCTAATTAAATTTTAGGTCGGACTATTCTTAAAATGTGAATTAAGGGAAGCCATTTTTGGCTTCTCTTAAAATTGTCATATTATCAACACTGTTATTAAACATAGCCAAATAATAAAACGACATACCCGGTATGCAATATTATAGACTGAAAAGCATGCTGCACTTTTTCGAAAGTGCGCATGCTTTTTTGCGGATATCTGCAATTTAAAGGGACTTTTTTCAGATTAGGCGTTTAGGATTCATACGTTAAGGTATAATAATGATGAAAACAATAAATGATTAGGGTGTCAAAAAGGAGTTTCTCACCCTTTTGACACCCTAAACTTAAACAGGAGGTATACCATGAATCGCAAAGACAGACGCGTGATTGAAACTATACGTTTTTTAGCAGCTGATGCTGTGGAAAAAGCCAATTCGGGACATCCGGGACTTCCCCTTGGCTCGGCAAGTATGGCATATGTGTTGTGGAGTCGTTACTTGAAAGGCAGTGCAACAGATGCGAAGTGGCTAGACCGAGACCGGTTTGTTTTATCGGCTGGACATGGGTCCATGCTTTTATACAGTTTGCTGAATCTCTTTGGCTATGGACTCACACTTGCGGATTTGCAGAAGTTTAGACAGTGGCATTCGAAGACGCCTGGTCACCCAGAACACGATATGACGCCTGGCGTAGAGACTTCTACGGGACCACTTGGTCAAGGGTTTGCCAATGCTGTGGGGATGGCAATAGCAGAAAGGCGATTGGCCGCGGAATTTAACACAGAGGATTTTAAAATCGTCGACCATTACACCTATGTTTTGGCGGGTGATGGTGATTTGATGGAAGGCATCTCTTCTGAGGCCTCTTCGCTGGCAGGACATCTCAAATTAGGCAAAATGATCGTTCTGTATGACGACAATCAAATAACCATTGATGGGGCGACGGATTTGACGTTTACTGAAAATGTACAAATGCGCTATGAGGCTTACGGGTGGCAGGTCTTTAAGGTAGCCGACGGGAATGATTTAGAAAGTATCTCTGATGCCATTAAGCTAGCGCGGATTGATGTGACGCGGCCTGCTCTGATTATGGTTCGAAATGTCATAGGGTACGGCGCGCCAAGTAGGGCAGGGACTTCTGAAGCCCACGGGTCACCTCTTGGTGGAGACGAAATTCAAAAAATGAAGCGTAATTTTGGATGGGAAGAGATTGATACTTTTGTAGTCCCAGAGGATGTTTCGGCCCACCTTTCTGATTTAATCGACCAGAGAGAAATTGAGCGGTTTATTTGGGAAGAACGGTTTGATGACTATGCCAAAAAATATCCTGAAAAAGCGGACAAATGGTTTAGGTGGCATGAATTTGAGATTGAGGACAGCGCCTTTGACTTGAAAAATCTGTTGGCGTCTTTAAACCAAGGGGATGCGACGCGAAATAGCGGCGGCAAAGTCATCAATAGCCTCCAGAACAAAGTGGAGAATCTCATTGGCGGGTCTGCGGATCTCAATGGATCCACCAAAACCTACTTAAAGGGCGCTGGCGATTTTTCTTTTGATGAACCCAGTGGCAGCAATATATTCTTTGGGATAAGGGAGTTTGCAATGGCTGCAATTTGCAATGGCATTTCCCTTCACGGTGGTCTAAGGGCTTATGCATCCACATTCTTGGTCTTTTCGGATTATCTCAAACCTGCCATTCGGTTATCGGCACTTATGAAGTTGCCTGTGATTTATATTTTTACCCATGACAGCATTGGTGTCGGAGAGGATGGACCTACTCATCAACCTATTGAACACCTCTGGATGCTAAGGTCCATTCCAAATATCAAGGTCTTTAGGCCAGCAGACCCTAAAGAAACAGCCGTTTGCTGGGTTGAAGCCCTTAAGAATACCGCTGGGCCATCAGTTCTTATTTTGTCTCGTCAAAAATTGCCTCTGTTGCCTCAAAATCAAGAACAAGCGCGGCGCGGAGGGTATGTGGTCTGCTATGAAGAAAAATCAGATCCCGATATTTTATTGATAGGGACGGGTTCAGAAGTTCAGTGGCTTTTAGAAGCGCGGGAAGAACTTCTGAAGGAGGACATCGACGCTAGGGTAATCAGTATGCCGTGCTTAGAGGTATTCGATGCCCAGAACGCGACATACAAAAATTCGGTTTTGCCTGAGACTTGCGGAATGCGCCTCGTTGTTGAAGCCGGTTCTACGGGTGGGTGGCATAAATACCTAGGGTCAAGAGGCGGTCTAATCACCATTGATCACTTCGGTGCTTCTGCTCCTGGAGATGAACTCATGAAGCGTTTTGGATTCAGCAAGGACTCGGTTGTAGACAAAGTGAGAGAGCTTTACGGGTATTGATACCTCGCCTTAATAAGTAAAGTCATTCGCCTATATAAAAGCACTAAAAATATAAATTGAAAGCATTTCTAATCTTATCAAACAATTTACGGTCTTCTGTTTACAATAAGTCGATTTTCAGATTTAATGTAGACATGCGAATTAAATGGTTAGGTATTAAAAGTGTGAGAAACGCTCTTTTGATATCCTAACCTTAAATGGAGGATTTAATGGGCCAAGTTAAAATTACCGAAACCGTACTGAGGGACGCACATCAGTCACTTATTGCAACGCGATTGAGATTAGATGAAATTGTGCCTGTCCTTGAACTTATGGATCAGGCGGGATACCATGCTTTGGAAATGTGGGGTGGAGCGACTTTTGACACGTGCCTCAGGTTCTTGAATGAAGACCCATGGGAAAGACTGAGAACCATCAGAAAGCGCGTTAAAAACACAAAACTTCAAATGTTGTTGAGAGGTCAGAATTTACTCGGTTATAAACATTATGCTGACGATGTCGTCGAGGAATTTGTAAAAAAGTCCATCGCAAATGGCATCGATATTATCCGTATCTTTGATGCCCTTAATGATACGCGTAATATAGAATTGGCACTGCGAACAACTAAACGTGAAGGGGGTCATGCGCAGGCTGCTATTGCCTACACCATTAGCCCTGCACATACAACGGAAACTTACGTTAAGCTTGCGAGGGATTTTGAAAGCATGGGGGCCGATTCACTCTGTATAAAAGATATGTCTGGACTTCTCACGCCTTATTATGCCTTTGATTTGGTCAAAGCGATTAAATCGGTTACGACGATTCCTCTAGAAATTCATTCACATGCTACAAGCGGTTTGGCCAGCATGATGTACTTAAAAGCGATTGAAGCAGGTGCAGATATAATTGATACGGCGATTTCGCCTTTTTCTTCAGGAACATCTCAACCGCCTACAGAGTCCCTTGTAGCCACGTTGAGCGAGTCCTCCTACAGCACCCATATGGACCTTAAAGTACTCAATGGCATCGCTGATCATTTTAAGCCTATACGGGACAAATATGTGGCAAACGGTCTGTTGAGTTCAAAAATGCTCGACATAGATATCAATACATTGCTGTATCAAGTGCCTGGAGGCATGTTGTCAAATTTAGTATCACAGTTGACCATGCAAAACGCCCTCGATAAATACGACGAAGTGCTTAAAGAAGTCCCAAGAGTGAGAGCGGATTTAGGCTATCCCCCTCTTGTGACGCCTACTTCTCAAATGGTGGGTACTCAAGCGGTTTTCAATGTACTGACGGGTGAGCGTTATAAAGTAGTTCCCAAAGAAATCAAAGCATATGTCGCTGGCATGTACGGCAAGCCAACGCTGCCAATAGACCAAGCCATCATCACAAAAATCATAGGCGATGAGCCAGTTATCACTTGCAGACCTGCTGATTTGATTGCACCTCAGCTTGTGGGATTCAGAGAAGAGATGAAAGAATACTTGGAACAAGAAGAAGATGTGCTGTCCTATGCACTGTTCCCTCAAGTTGCTCTCGATTTCTTTAAATGGCGACAGGCTTCTAAGTATCACATTGACTCAACTGTTTCAGACAAAATACAGAACGTGCATTACGTCTAGAGGATTCTTACTTTTGCCCTCTAGCCCTATTAATAGAACAAAAGCAGTTTGACTTGCGGGTACGCAATTTGAACTGCTTTTCTTTTGTGTCAAAAGGCAATGATGTCTGACTTGATTTTGACCCTCGGACCATTTATTGCTGTGATGTGAAATGGAAAATGTCCTGAAACGCTGTATCTTTAGAATAGCAGAGTGAATCGAAAGGGTTGTACGGCGCTTCGCGTAGGACAGTAGTGGGACGGTAGTTGTGGGGCCGTTCAGCGCTTCGCGTGGGACGGTTGTGGGACGGTTGTATGGGAGTGATTGTTTTGGGGTCGAGACCAGTTTAGGTCACTTTATGCTTATGATTTGAGTGTCAAAAGTAAGTTTCTCGATTATTCATACTGTATATAGTTCCAGTTGAACAATCCGGAACTATATGCAGTATGAATAAGATCAACGACGGACTTTTGACACCCTAATCAATCTGTTATTCAGAAGACATAATCCCTTGCGTTGCAAGAGGACATTATCGCTTATTGACCACAGCTTTTGATCCTCGGACCATTTATTGCTTGAAAAAGAATGGGGTTGTGGTATGCTCTGAATGTGTACATTTATTAGAAAGGCGGAAACATGGATAAAGATGAATTTTTAAAAACAATGCTGTTTTTGCCAAAAGATTTTTTGAAGTCAGATGCATTTTTGAAAATTAAGGCGTTAATCTGGACAGAAGCCTTAGAGACTGTTTCGGCAGCGCTGGTTGAAGAAGAAAAAGCTTTATCAACGCTTCAAGTTGAGCTGTTAGGATTACATCGCAACAAGAAAAAATGTTATAAAAATATTTTAGAACAATCACTTGATGTACAAAAGGGAAAATCATCTGCTGAAGGTATCCTTCAATTGTGCAAAAATGAACTTGAAGAGATTAACCAAGCTATAGAGGAATTAGAATTCAAACGCGATGCGTACCCCAATCGGGTAAAAATCCTTGAAAGACACCTTTTTTATAGCATTATTTAAGAGCTGTATAGTCAACTGAACAATTTGCACGCCGATCAAAATGAGGTTGTTCTGGAAATTGAACAGCTTAGAGAGATTCTTAAAGACAAGTGGACCCTTAAATTTGATGTGGATGCAAGAATCATTAGCCTTGATGGCTATTTGAAAAGTATTTTGAGTGTAGATCAAATGGACGTTTTGGACGAAGCATTTTTGAAGGGTGTAGGGCAAAGACTATGATTATAGGTATAGGGACAGATCTTCTCGATATCAATCGCCTCGAGTCTGCAATACAAAAAAATCCTCGGTTCTTATTGCGAAACTTCACTGAAAACGAACGTATTTTGTTTGCAAAAAGAAATGGGAATCCGTCGGTGAGAGCGACGAATTTTGCTCTGAAAGAAGCGGTTAGCAAAGCGTTAGGAACAGGTTTTCGAGGGTTTAACTTCATCGATATAGAGGTGTTGAGGGATGCGAGTGGAAAGCCCGTGATCAATCTCTATAAAGGTGCTCTTGAGCGCTATGTAGCCTTGAACGGGGTTACCATCCATGCCACGGCCAGCCATGAAAGGCTTTTTGTTATGGCATACTGCATAATAGAAGGAGAATAAGACTATGATGAAAGTATTGACCAATGACCAGATTAGACTCATCGATCGTCATGCAGTCGTCGATTATGGAATCAATGGATTGATTTTGATGGAGAATGCTGGTCTTGCTATTGTGGATGAAATTAAGAAGAGATATGATTCAAGGACGAAAGTTCTTGTTATTTCAGGGAGAGGCAATAATGGCGGAGATGGTTTTGTAGTCTGTCGTCACCTGCACAATGCGAGCTACAATGTACAACTGGTCACAGTGGACAACGAAGACCGCATCTCTGGGGATGCCAGAACCAATCTTGAAATTATCACCAAAATGGGAATTGGACGCTATAATTATTTAGATGAAAGCGGTTTAGGGCCTTTGAAAGAATGGGTTCTACAAGCGGACATCATTGTTGATGCAATTTTTGGGACAGGACTTGAATCCGATGTAACGCCATTGGTTGAGAATGTCATTTCACTCATCAATGGCTATTCCAAGTTTACAATGTCCATTGACTTACCTTCTGGAGTTTGCGGCGACAATGGTCTCATAAAAAAAATAGCTGTAATTGCAGATGTTACAGTGTGCCTTCATGTACCTAAATGCGGTAATATTCTATTCCCAGGTGCAGAAAACAATGGCGAGCTCATCATCAGAGATATTGGTATACCAAAAGCGGTGAACCAATTATTGGATTACACTTATGAGATTATAACTGAGCAGGATATTGTCGACCGCATTCCTTATAGGCACCGTCAAATGCATAAAGGAAGTTTCGGCAAAGCGGGTGTTATCGCAGGATCACTTGGATTGGCAGGCGCTGCCATCCTCACGAGTAAAGCCGCACTTAGAAGTGGTATTGGTCTTTTAAAACTATTCATTCCGGAAAGCATTAATATCCTGATGAAAACAGCGATACCAGAATCCATCACGATCCCTCTTCAAGAGATGCGAAAGGGCGTCATTGGAATCAATCAAATATCCACGATCATTGAAGCTGCTTCCCGTTGTGAAGTCCTTGCTGTGGGGCCAGGCTGTGGCGAAACACCTGAGCTGGGTGAGACTATTAAACGTTTGATTGCTGAGATCGAAATTCCATTAGTTTTAGATGCCGATGCACTCAATGTGTTGTCAAGAGATCCTTCAATCTTACGCGGTAGAAAAGGACCTATTGTGATTACACCCCATATTGGCGAAATGGCACGCATGACGAGACTGTCTGTTGACCATATTTTAGCGAATCCCATTTTTACAGCCCGTGATTTTTCGAAGGAGTGGGATGTCATCATTGTTTTGAAAGGGGCAAGAACGGTTATTGCGCTGCCTACCGGCGAAATCTATATCAATATTACTGGCAATTCAGGCATGGCAACGGCTGGAAGTGGTGATGTATTGACAGGTATTATTACAGGATTCATCGCGCAAGGCTTAAAACCGGAAGACGCAGCGATCATTGGCGTCTATGTCCATGGATTTAGCGGGGATGTTGTCGCAGCGCGTATAGGAGAGCATGGACTTTTAGCAGGCGATTTAGTGGAGCAGCTCCCCTTTACATTGAAAACACTTTATGAAAAGCGCTATCAGCATCGACGGGTTTAAAATAAGGTAAATGATACTCAATTTTTATGACTTTTTGACGGAGGTTGAATTTTGAATACGGTGTTGAGTCGCCCTGTATGGGCAGAAATTAACTTGGATTATTTAGCGCATAATATTGGAGAAGTTAGAAGATTAACGCAAAAGAGTGCTTTGGTGTCTGCTGTCATCAAAGCAGATGGGTATGGACACGGCGCAGTCGAAATAGGTCAAACGCTTCTTGATCATGGCGCCGATCGATTTGCTGTTGCCACTTTATCAGAGGCCATTCAACTCAGAAAGGTTTTTAAAGAGACACCAATTATGGTCATGGGCTATACGCCTAATCACAGCGTAAGCGATGCAGTGAAACATGGCATCATTTTAACGGTCTTCGATTTTGAGCAGGGACATCAATTCAGTACCACATCTTTAGAGCTCGGCGCTACTTTGACCATCCACATCAAACTCGACACAGGCATGGGGCGATTGGGCTTTAAGTGCGATGAAAAGTCACTTGTTGAGATTAAAGCATTGAGCGATTTGAAAGGACTTTTGTTAGAGGGACTATTCACCCATTTTGCTTGTGCTGATGAACGGGATAAAACCATGACCCATCTCCAAATGGAAAGGTATTTCTTTATGCGAGATGGGCTTCTGAGCCAAGGGATTAAATTTCCCATTTGTCATACCTGTAACAGCGCGGGCATTATTGATCTTCCAGAATACCATCTCGACATGGTACGCGCCGGCATTATGCTCTATGGACTTTGGCCTTCAATAGAGGTGAATCACGAAATTCTGACGCTCAAACAAGTCATGTCTTTAAAGGCTCAACTTGCCCACGTAAAAGAGGTAGCGCCAGAAACGGGTATCAGTTATGGACACCGTTATAAAACAGAGGGTGTAGAGCGCATCGGCACTTTGCCCCTTGGCTATGCAGATGGCTATACACGCCAATTGACTTTCAAAGCCCATGCTCTCCTTAAAGGGATTAAGTTGCCTATTGTTGGACGTATTTGTATGGACCAATGCATGATGAGCTTAAGGGATGTGCCTGCAAAACAAGGGGATGAAGTGGTATTGTTTGGCCAACAAGGTGAAGCCTTTATTTCAATCGATGAGATTGCAGAACAACTGGGGACCATTAATTATGAAGTCGTGTGCATGATCAATAAACGCGTCGTCCGCCTCTATATGCGGAACCAACAACCTGTTGGTGTAAAGGATACACTGTTGTTATTATAAAGTTGATTAGGGTGTCAAAAGCCCGTAGTTGATCATATTCATACCGCATATAGTTCCGGAATGTTCAACTGGCACTATATGCGGCATGAATATTCGAGAAACTTACTTTTGACACTCTCATCAAAGTTGGATACCCCAAAAAATAATCACTATGGACTTTTGACACTCTAATCATTTATGTTAGAGCTCAAAAGTCAGTGATTCAGTTTTTTGAAGCACCAAAAGAGCCAGTTGAACCATCCGGCCCTTTTGATACCCCAAAAAAGAATCACTATGGACTTTTGACACTCTAATCATTTAGAAGTATAATTAATGAGATTGGGGGGATGGGTGTGGGTTGTGAGGAGAGTAGAGCATCACGGGCCTATTTGGAGTATGGGAGTTGTTGTGAGCATTCACTTGATGCGAAGCACAGTCCGGCTGTTACTTGGGTGAGCTTTGTTGAAGAGTGTATTCAAAAGTGTCGAGAGCATGCTGAATCAAAAGAAAATTACGATCAATTGGCAAAGTTACATTTAGATTGTGCAGAGCTGGGTATAGACTGTGATAGTGCAGCCCTAATTTTATATGAAAGACATATGCTTGAGGATTATGGATGATAGACATTAAAAGAGGCGATATATTTCTCGCGGATTTAAATCCAGTAGTGGGGTCTGAACAGGGTGGTTCTAGACCTGTTTTGATTGTGCAAAATGATATCGGCAATAAATATAGTCCAACGGTAATTGTAGCCGCCATTACAGCTCAGCTTGAAAAGGCTAAGCTGCCTACCCATGTCCTTATTGACTCTGAACAATTCGGATTAGCGCGAACTTCCGTTATTCTTTGCGAACAAATTCGGACACTAGACAAAAAACGATTGATACAAAAAATGGGGACCATTGATGATTCTCTGTTGATTAAAGTGGATGAAGCACTGGTGATCAGCGTAGGGCTACTTCCTTTTATTGAACAATATGGAGGCGAACATGAAAAATAAAAAATGGTTGATTGGAAGCATTGTTGTGACATTGCTTCTCGTTTCTTTTGGAATGGCACAAACTGTTCCTGCTGGTGGTGATTCTGATCCTCTTGTAACCCTGAGCTTTGTTGAAAAGAGAATGACAGAACTCTTAGCAAGTGTTGAACAAATCTACGCTAAAAAGGGTGAAAGTTCAGGAACAGTAGCTACACCACAATACGAAGTTGTCACTGTAAAAGCAGGACAAAGCCTCATTTTGTCTTCGTCTGTTGAAATCATATTAAGATCTGGAGACGCTACAGCCATTGCAAGCTTTAACGGTGGCCTCAGTGATTTAACAGGCGGAGTTGATTTAGACCAAGGCACTAAAATCATCAAAAATCATTTGCTGCTTATCCCAAGAGATGACGGAAGAGGCCTAAAAGCCATAACGGATTTATATGTTATGGTACGTGGGAAATACACCATCATACCATAAAGGCAATCGAGAAACCCCTTTTGACACTCTAACCCATAATAAGACTCAGTTTATTTGAAAGGACTTTCAAGAATTTTTGTTCGCGGGAGTCTTTTTATATGCCTAAAAAGGGTCAAAAATTGTCGAAAAAATTGACAAAATCATGACTTTAGTATAGGATTTTTAAGTGGACTTTGGTCGTAAAGAGAGTTCTCCAATTCAGAGGGGTAAAAAATGACTCAAACTTATGTTAAAATATTAGGGGTTCGTATCGATAAGGTTGATCGTGAAGAAGCATACAAAAGGTTTTTAAATCTTATTAAGCGGGACCGTGTGTCCGTAATTTATACACCCAACACCGAAATTGTCATGATGGCTCAAAAGGATGAGGAACTCAAAGAGATTCTCTATAACGCTGATCTTGTTGTGCCAGATGGTGTAGGACTGATTTATGCTTCGAAGATACACAATTTAGGATTGACGGAGCGGGTTGCGGGCATTGAACTCATGGAGAGAATGCTCAAGTTTTGCAACTCTACAAAACAGTCCATTTACTTATTAGGCGCCAAAGAAGAAATTTGCAAATCAGCGGCTGAAAAAATCCATGAACTCTACAGTAATATTGAAATCAAAGGCTATCAAAGTGGCTATTACTCCCCTGAGGATGAGCAAAAAATCATCGACACTATCAATGAGCTCAAACCCGATCTTCTCTTTGTGGCCTTTGGCGCGCCAAAACAGGAAAAGTGGATTCACCACAATAAAAAAATTCTCAACTGCAAAGTTGCCATGGGCGTTGGTGGCGCTTTTGATGTGCTTTCTGGTACGGTCAAAAGAGCGCCAAAAATATTTAGAAATACGGGTTTTGAATGGCTGTATCGGCTCCTTAAAAACCCCACTCGCTTCAAAAGAATGCTAGCCCTTCCGCATTTTATGCTCAAGGTGCTTTTGGAAAGAGATATGAAACAGTAATAGAAAGCAGGAGGGAATACATGCAACATTCTAAGCAAGCGCTACAAGAAATAGCACAGACCATAAGACGCGATATCGTTGAAATGGTTTATTTGGCTGGATCAGGTCATCCAGGTGGGTCATTGTCTGCGGCGGATATTATGACAGTGCTCTATTATGAAAAGATGAACGTCAATCCTCAAAATCCATCAATGCCAGACCGAGATCGATTCGTCCTGTCAAAAGGCCATGCAGCGCCTGTACTCTACAGCACTTTGGCCAGAAAAGGGTACTTTGACGTCGGTGAAATGAAGTCTCTCAGACAAGTTGGGGCAATGCTTCAAGGACACCCAGATATGAAGAATATCCCTGGTGTTGAAATGTCTACAGGCTCCCTTGGACAAGGCTTTTCGGCGTCGGTGGGAATGGCTTTGGCGGCCAAGATTGATAAAAGCACAGCTAAGACCTATGTTCTATTAGGCGATGGCGAACTCAATGAGGGCATTGTATGGGAAGCGGCCATGTCTGCAGCCCAGTTTAAGCTTGACGCTTTAGTAGCTGTATTGGATTACAATAAATTACAAATAGATGGCCGAAATGATGACGTTATGGGTGTACATCCTGTGGACGCAAAGTTCTTAAGCTTTGGATGGCATGTCATCGAATGTGATGGTCATGATTTGGAAGCGATAGCAAGTGCTCTGGATCAAGCGGACACAATAAAAGGTCAACCCACTCTCATTATCGCCAACACCATCAAAGGAAAAGGCGTTAGCTTTATGGAAGACCAAGTGGGCTGGCATGGCAAAGCGCCAAGTCAAGATGAATTTAAAAAAGCCATGACAGAACTTGGAGGTGCAGAGCGTGCGCAATAAAGTCGCTACCCGTGATGCTTATGGGAAAAAATTAAAAGAGCTAGGAACATTCGATACACGCATTGTGGTACTGGACGCGGATCTTTCTAAATCGACAAAAACCTGTGATTTTGCAGCCAATACACCAGAGCGCTTTTTTGATATGGGTATTGCTGAACAAAATATGATGGGCGTGGCAGCTGGACTTGCAGCAGGTGGAAAAATTCCCTTTGCATCTACCTTTGCCATGTTTGCTGCAGGCAGAGCTTTTGAAATTATACGCAATTCTATCTGCTATCCCAAACTGAATGTGAAAATTTGTGCGACTCATGCAGGGATTACAGTAGGGGAAGACGGGGCATCTCATCAAGCTATAGAGGATATCTCGCTTATGCGTTCTATCCCCAATATGGTGGTTTTAAACCCATCTGACGGCGTTTCTACGGCGGCTGCTATTGAGGCGGCGAGAGACTACTATGGACCAGTATACGTCAGATTAGGGCGACTGGCTGTTCCGCAAATTTATGATGAGGAGTCCTTTAAGTTTGAAATTGGCAAAGGCATCACCCTTCAAGAAGGCAGTGATTTAACCATTATAGCCACAGGACTCATGGTCAACGAAGCGATGATCGCCACTGCGCAGCTCAAAACTGAAGGGATCTCAGTGCGCCTAATCGATATGCACACCATCAAGCCCATCGATGCTGACCTGATCATCAAGGCTGCAAAGGAGACAAAAGCCATCATCACCTGCGAAGAGCATAGTATTATCGGCGGTCTTGGCAGCGCAGTTGCCGAGGTCCTTTCAGAAAATCATCCAACGCTTTTGAGAAGGATTGGCGTCAAAGACGTTTTTGGAGAATCTGGAAAACCAGAAGCCCTGATGATTAAGTATGAATTGACTGCAGATGCAATTCTAAAAGTTGCGCGAGAATTGATATAGACACGAGGCCGCTTCCCTAAGTGCTTAGGGAAGTGGCTTTTTTATTTTTTGAGAGGCATGCAACTTCTGCAAACGTTTCCTTTTCGAAAACAACTTTGTTTTCGTAAGGATTTTTTAGAATTTTCAAATAATTGTTGACAGGCGCTAGATGTCGTTGTACACTAATAAAAATCGCATAATGAAGCGTTGATAGAGACAGATGTCTTTGTAGAACAGTCAAAGAGAGTTGGGATTGCTGAGAACCAACACTGTAAAAAGACATACATCACTCTTGAGCTTAAAGACTGAAAGCCATTTTGGCCTGTAAGTGTTTACGTCTAGTCCCGTTAGAGACTTAGGTTTGACAGAACCGAATGAGTGGACATTTTCAAAAAAGGTGGTACCGCGGGCTTATAGCTCGTCCTTTACATAGGACGGGCTTTTTTGATGTAAATTTTTAACCCTGAGTGAATATGCCAATAGGCTGAATAATAGGAGGATTAAGATGAAAGAGAGATTGTACGCTGAGGTGAGCAATGGGACAGAATCTTTACTGAGGGCAGTCAGTTTGTTGAGGCGCAAGGAATTTGATGTGGTGAGTTTAGATCTTAGAAAAAGGAATAATTCAGAGTTCTCTGATTTGTATATCACTGTCGAAAAAGCAAGCCCTAAAAACCCTTTCTATGCACAGGAACTTTTATCAAAGCTTGTGGATTTTAATAACATTCAAGAATTAGGAGGGGAAAAGTTTGAAACAGTTGTTTTGTGATGACGTGGATCAAAGAAGAGATAGCTTAAATTCGGATGCTGTCAAAACAGGTATAGAAAAAGCGCCACACAGATCTCTACTCTACAGCTTGGGACTGGGAACTTTGGACATGAAAAAGCCGTTTATCGGCGTTGTGTGCCCTTACAGTGAGCTTGTGCCGGGTCATAAACATCTGAGAGAACTTTCTGATGCTGTCAAGCAAGGCATTTGGAGTTCGGGAGGCGTGCCTTTTGAATTTGGGACCATCGCCGTTTGTGATGGACTTGCCATGAACCATGCAGGGATGCATTTCGCACTGCCGAGTCGAGAAATCATAGCGGATTCTATTGAAATTGTAACCCGTGCCCATGGCCTTGACGCCCTGGTCTTTATGCCAAGTTGTGATAAAACAGTGCCTGCTATGCTTATGGTAGCCGCTCGGCTCAATATTCCCTCCATTTTTGTCAGCGGAGGGCCAATGCTCGCAGGTGAATTCCAAGGGACAGCTTGTGATTTGACCACTGTATTTGAAGCCGTATCCAAGGTGAGCTCAGGTCAAATGACACATGATGAACTTCATGTACTGGAGCGAAAAGCATGTCCCACTGTGGGGTCCTGTTCAGGAATGTTTACAGCAAATTCGATGAACTGTCTGGTGGAAGCTATGGGTCTTGCCCTTAAAGGCGGTGGCACTATACCGGCCGTCTATTCAGAGCGTAGAGCATTGGCAAGAGAGTCAGGCGTCTGTATTGTCGATTTGGTCAGGGAAAACAAACGGTTTAAAGATATTGTAACACCTGAGGTACTCTTGAATGCAGTGGCTGTGGATGTAGCCATGGGTGGCTCCACAAATACGGTGCTGCACCTACTGGCCTTGGCCTATGAACTCGGCATAAAGATGCCCCTTGAAACCTTTGAAGAAGTGAGTCTCAAAACGCCAAATCTCTGTCGTTTGTCACCTGCCGGCCCTCATCACATTGAGGATTTTAACCGTGCTGGGGGCATCACACAGCTGATGCAGTCTCTAAACGGTCACGGCCTTTTAGAGGTCTCTGTGAATACAGTGGAAGGAACCCTTCTCGAACGTCTCGAAAGTCAACCCTCTGTAGAGCAGAGCGTCATTCGGACTGTTGAAACGGCCTATAGCAAAACTGGGGGCATAAGGGTTCTGAAGGGCAACTTAGCACCCAAAGGTGCCGTCATAAAACTTTCTGCCGTTCAGGAAGGACTTGATTTTTTCAGTGGACCAGCAAAGGTCTTTAATTCAGAGGAACAAGCATTTGAAGCCATTATGGATGGACAAATTATCGAGGGTGATGCCATAGTCATTCGATTTGAAGGGCCAAAAGGCGGGCCAGGTATGCGTGAGATGCTTTCCCCAACAGCTGCCATCAAAGGCTTAGGGTTTAAAAATGTAGCGCTAATCACCGACGGTCGATTTTCGGGGGGAACCAATGGTCTTTCCATAGGACACGTGTCGCCTGAAGCTTTTGAGGGCGGTCCAATAGCTGCTCTTTCAAATGGAGATGTGGTCAGAATTGATCTTAGAAGTGGGCTGATTCAGGCAGATTTCACCCATACTCAAATAGCGGAAGCACCTATACGACAAGTTCACAAAAGTAGAGCACTGAGTGCCTACGTCAAAAATATAAGCTCAGCGGATGAAGGGGCTGTTCGAAAGGAAGATTAAGCATGAAAGGCGCAGAAATCGTTCTACAAACATTAAAAGATTTGGGCGTGGACACGCTATTTGGTTATCCTGGTGGAGCGGTGTTGCCTTTTTATGATGCCCTTTACCAACAAACGGCTATCAAACATGTGCGTACGACCCATGAACAACACGCTGTTCACAGCGCCGATGGCTACGCTAGGGTATCGGGGAAATTAGGTATCTGCGTTGTGACTTCAGGACCTGGTGCTACCAATACCATTACAGGACTTGCCACCGCTTCGCTTGATTCTTCACCGTTATTGGTCATTACAGGCCAGGTTTCTCGCGCGCTTATGGGCAAGGATGCTTTTCAAGAGGTGGATATCACAGGGATTTCTGTGTCTTTGACAAAGGTGAGTTACTTGGTGAAAACCATTGGAGAACTGGAAGAAACCTTAAAAAAAGCGGCTCATTTTGCCCTTCAGGGAAGAAGAGGTCCTGTCCTTGTAGACATCCCCAAAAATGTCTTTGAAGAATCCTGCGAGTACAAAGGCATTGTCATCAAAGACCCAGACAAAAGTACAAAAAAGAAGTTCAATTACTATATGCTGGACAGGGTGCTCGAATGCTTGGAGACTGCGAAAAAACCCATGATTTATGCCGGAGGCGGGGTCATTCATGCAAATGCCAGTAAAGCACTTTTAAAGCTTGCTGAAACCCTTGAAATTCCGGTGGCCAATTCCCTCATGG